>JASEFT010000016.1:0-23448 GCA_030018475.1 Candidatus Thermoplasmatota archaeon | reverse complement strand
AAGCATACAGCGCCAATAACTATATTGATTAAAGGTCCTGCAAGCGATATTTTACCGTTTTCTTTTTTTGTTATAGAGCCCATTATATAGACAGCGCCGGGGGCAGCAAATACAAAGCCAGCAGCTGACATAAGCAAAGCAAGTACTAAGCCAAAAGGAAAAGCTCTATATTCTGCCCAGCAGCCGTATTTTTGAGCTACTAATTTATGCATTAACTCGTGGAGCAAGAATCCTGTAGCTACAGCTAGGAGCGCAATAGGAAAAATCGAGCTAAGTACTACCATATTGCGACTATAGAAAAAATTTGAGAGTGCTAATGAAAACGCAAGTGTAAGAACTAGCAAAGAAATTAAAAGATGAGCAACTTCGCGGGGGGTGAATTTTTTTGTGGGGATGTAGTAGTATTGGTAAGTGTACATTTACTCAAGGCCTTCCACCCGCAACGACTGTTATTTTACACTCTCTTTTCTCTACATGATATTCATCGTAAATATATAAACTTGCCGTGTAAGTGCCTGTCCCTTCAGGGTATTGATACCAGACCTCACGTCCACTACCAGTATCGTTTCTCCCTGAGGTTGCATTGTTTGTTGTCTTATTCCAGCCGAAATCCCAGGTTACAGAATAGGTATCTTGAGTTATTCCATCGTAATCTTTCGCTAGATAAGTTATTTCATAAGATTTACCCCAAGCTAAATCTTTATGCACAAACCTAGCGTAGCCATCGCTCTCGTGCCCTCCAGGCACAGTATCATTCATTGCACGGAGTGTGTAATTGTAGATCGTAGTATCTACTGGCGCTTCTATAATAACAGGCTTGAGATTTATAAGATTAGCATAGCCTTTGGTTTCGTTGAGCATGTATTTTCTGCATTCGAGGTGCTGAGAGGCAGGCTTTACATAATTCCTAAGTTCTGCATAGATTTTGTAATATCCGCTCCTAGTATAGGCTATGTCTTCCTCATATATTCCTCTCGCTGGGTAATATCTAAGTGATTTATTCGCAAACAGCTCTTCGCTTATTATATCGCTATTTTGCAGCTCCAGCTTCCATATAGTTACGTTAACAGTGGTTAGAGCGAAAGGTATTGTAGAAGGCCAGACTTGAATCTTGAATTTAGGCTTGCGTTCTGCAGGGTCATAAAATACACCTGAAGGCGCAGCAGGTATGAACACGTCTATATTTTCCACAACTCCTACTATTTCGAAACTTTTACTTGCAGTTTTATTATCAAAAGTCGCATCTATCGTATAGTTACCATTTTCTATTACAAACTCGTTATAAGGTATTAGCAAATTAGTTTTGAGCTGTAAAGCGCTTTCGGGGTATGTCACAGCCCCGTCATAACTGATTTTGAATTTAGCTTCGCCAGAATACTCTGGGGGCAGTGCTTGAATTGTTAGATTTAAACCATTTGCTTCTAGCCTTGCGTATACCACTATACCTGTGAGTTCAGCTTTTTTACCACGAAGTATAGAATACCAAACTAGAGTTGCACCAATTGCAATAATCACTATTGCCACTACAACTATTGCTATTAATTTTATTTTTTTCATTTTTTTGACCTCTTTAACATTACAGCAACCAGCGCTAAACAAATAATTGCAAGCGTTGATTCAAAGCCTGGTATGTAAGTACCACGCTGCCTTATAAAAACAGAAAGGGTATCGTAAACTTCTTCTTGAGATATAAGAGAGACTACTTTTAAATCTAATTTCATAATATTATCTTTCCATAAACTCCATTCGCGCAAAGGTACTACTTTTATCGATACACTGCCTGTAGCGCCACTAGGTAGCTGAACAGAAGAAGAACTTTTATCTACAAACCAGCCGAGCTCTTCAAATTCATTTTGATTTGTAACACCAACAGTAAAAACATCTATTCCATTGCCTAAATTAGTTATCTGGATATTAAAATAATGCTCTTTACCTGGCGGTAATTCTGAATAAGGCTTTGAGCAAATTATAGCCGATTTATAGTAAGGCTTGATTGCTACTGTAAGCTGATATTTTAGTTTGAACTCTGGCTCTAATCTACCCAAAGGTATAACATCTACAATTACAGTTATTTTACCTACAGTGCTCTCTTTCGTCCTTGGTGGTACATGCACATGAACATGAACAGGCAATTTATGAGTGCCTGCAAGCGCTGTGAATCTTGAAGGACTTATAGCGACACTCCACTCATAAGTATCTTCACCGTCAAGCTTCACATTAAAATAGACAAGCATCAAGTATCCGCATGTGTAATTGAAATATCCTGAGAATATTGCGGTGCAGTTTCCACTGGGCGAGACGTCTATCCATAGCTGATCGGACTCAAACTCTAAATTGCCCTCAACAGTACCTTCAAACTGCGCGCTACCATGCCTGGATAGTAAAGGGCTGATAAGTAAAAACGACAGTGCTACAATTGCCAAAATAACTAATAATCTTAGTCTCATTTCATAAATAATTTCTTCTTTGCCAGTATTGCCACTACCGTAAGAGCTATAATAACAAGCGCGGCATCAAAGCCTGGTATATAGGTACCGCGCTGCCTTATGTAAAGATAAAACTGTTCCGAGACAACCTTTTCTGAACCCTCTGAAGTCTCAGATATTACCTTTATATCTACTCTCACAATCTCATCTTCCCATATTGTCCAATCTCTAGGAGCTAAAAGCTTAATAGTGAAATTGCCACTGCTCTTTTCAGCTACGCTAATTTTAGAAATTTCTGCAGGTAGCACCCAACCTATAAGTTCATCCCTGTTTAGAATCTCAAATTTAAAATAGTCGTGCGTATTACCTAGATTCTTTATCTTCAATCCAAAAGCTACCTCTTTGCCGGGCGCAACCTCCTGATAGGGCGCTGGGCATTCAACAGCCAATCTGTAGTAAGGCTTGACGCTAACTGACAAAACGGTGCTTGCACCATAGTATTTCAAACCCACATCTATCCTGCTATTATAAGATTGAATTTTAATTGTTAAAGGTTGTGCATGAGTAGCTTCTGGAGGCGCCATTACAACTACGTTTATATCATCTGTATGCTCGCCAGCAGTATGCTTTACCATCGCTGGTGAGATTGCAACAGTCCAGCCCGGCGGAATTGCACTCTCTATGCAGAGCTCTATTGTATAGGTAGTTTCGCAAGAGCTCTCCATAGTACCATTAAAAGTTACTGTCCTACTCGTGCCTGGCTCGGATTCTACCCATTTAGAATACTCTTCGAAAGTGAACTTGTTTCTAGGGATGTACTGAGCTTGCACCGGCATGCTAGAGAACACAACTATTGCTATCAATACAATTCCTATCAATGGAAGCAGTTTCAAACTTTTTATCATTTTTGCAATCACTGCTATTTGTTAAATGTTTAGGGATATATATTTCTTTCGTGAGATTTATATATTGCCAGAGTTATAATGAGAAACGAGATGAAGAAGCTGCTCACTTTAAGTACTGCTTTTTTAATTGCTGCTGTGTTAATTATTTCTAGCAATATTGCAAGCTCTCAGAGAACCGAAGAGCTAACAAAATTTACCAAAGGCGAGTGGGGAGAGCTATGGTCTGCAGGATTCGGCAAAGTAAGAGCGGTAGCATATTCTCCGGACGGCAGCAAACTAGCTGTCGGGGGCGACACTGCAGATATTTCTATTATAAGCACCTCAACTTACGAATTGGAGCGCCAGCTTATAGGGCATAGAGATAGAGTAAGATGTGTAGTGTGGTCTCAAGATAGTAGCAAAATTATTGCAGGCTCTGACGACGGTACTGTAAAAATATGGAGTGTCGCGACTGGCGAAGAGCTTAAAGCGCTGGAGCATTATGGAACGATAACAGCAATTGCACTCTCGAGCAACCAACAATATTTAGCTACTGGTACTGGTAGATATGAAAGAATAGTAAGGATTTTCAACTATAAAACTGGCGAGCTGTTAAGAGAGCTTAAAGGTTTTGACGATGCAATCACAGCTCTAGCATTTTCGCCTGATTGCGAGAAGCTAGCATGTGCTGTAGGCAATCCTGAAGATGCTGCTCACGACTCTGTAATTCAAATTTTTGAATTGAGTTCAAACAAGCTCTTGCACGAAATTGAGGCTCATGAGAAGGGTGTGGAATGTATAGATTGGTCTTTTGACGGTTTTATTGTCTCAGGAGGGCAAGATAACACAATCAAAATCTGGGACGGTAATACTTACGAGCTTGTAGCAACTCTAAAGTCTCATGAGGCTAAAGTTAATAAAGCACTCTGGTCTAAAGATAGCAAGCGTGTCCTATCTTGCTCAGACGATAAGACTATAAAGCTCTGGGATGTTGCTAAAAAAGAAGTATTGAAAAATTTCGTAGATGATGGTATGGTAAAGACAGTTGATTTTTCAATAGATGGAGAGCATTTCGCTTCAGGCTCTGACATTTGTAAAGTTAAAATTTGGGATATTGCATATACCTCACCTGAAAGAGAGCTTTACGGTCATACCAGTACCGTTAGAGCAGTTGCCTGGTCTCCGGACGGCAGTAAAATTGCGTCAGGCTCCACCGATACAACAATAATAATCTGGAGCGTTGAAACAGGAAAAATGCTTAAAAGAATAGATGCAGGTAGCGCTGTGTATTCTCTAGACTGGTCTCCGGATGGTACTAGAATTGTTTCAGGCCATGGCGATTCTATGATTAAAGTCTGGAGTGCGTATGGCAATTTAATCAATCAATGGCAGGGCAGTAACTGGGGTTGGGTAAACGACGTTGCATGGTCACCGGACTGCAAGTATATAGCCTCAGCTTCTCAGGATGGGAGACCCACACACGGGCGTCCAGTAGGTTTAAGGGTATGGTATCCTGACGGTACTTTAAAATGCGAACTAAAAGGTCATTTTGAGATAGTGAGGGAAGCTTCTTGGGCGCCGAACGGTACACTGCTAGTCTCAGCGTCTGACGATAGAACTCTAAGGGTATGGAATGTAGAAACAGAAGAGCTACTCTACTATATATTTTATCCTGACAGTTTCTTCTATTCTTGTGCATGGTCTCCGGATGGCAGTAAAATTGCAGGCGGCACCTATTCAAGTATAAGAGTGTACGATTCGCAACTTAATTTTATAACTTCGTTGGGACCTCTTAGCAGAGGTGTTCTCGCACTCGATTGGTGGCAGGATAGCGATAAACTAGCATCAGGCACAGACTCAGAGCTTAAAATATGGAGTGCTAGTAAAAACAAGTGCCTAAGTAGGCTGCCAGTACCATTAACGTCTAGCGACTATGTTTACGATATTAGATGGCATCAGAGCAATAAAATAGCTTCTTGCGATCATGGTGGCGCAGTTAGGCTATGGCGACCTGTAATAGGGATAGAAGCCACTGCTAGATCTAAAGTTCTTTCAGGTGCGCAAGTACCTTTAGAAATTCGCACTTTCCATTATGATAGCACTATAGCTGATGCTGATATTACAATTTCTTCAGAGTTAGGCACTTTATCAAAAAATTCTGGCAAAAGTGATAGAGATGGTAAGTTCACTAGTATATTTTACGCGCCTGAAACCGAGCAGAATATTACCTCTCAGATTAAAATTACTGTTTCAAAGCCTGATAGCGTATACGCAGACAATAAGCTAATGTTTACAGTATATATCTATCCTAGAGTTTTAATACCTGAACTTAAAGCGCCTTCTGAATTAGAAAGTAAGAGAACATCAACTTTTATATTGCTAGTATCAGATTACATAGCTCCTGCACCGAATGCTACAGTTAATGTTTCTTCAGATTATGGCGCTGTAGAGCCTGCGCAAGCTAAAACAGATGAAAATGGGACTGTTAAAATAATCTTTACCGCGCCTGAAACCAGCTCTAAAAAAATTTCTACAATTAAAGTTACAGTTTTTAAAGAAGGCTATCCAACCGCAGTTAAATATTTTTATATTACTATTCTGCCTAAAAAAGAAGCTCCTTTTGCTATAGACTTATTAATTTACTGCCTTCTTTTCATAATTCCGCCTGTAACAGGGATTGTAATTGCGCTAGGAATTCTACGGAAAAAACATTAAACGAAATGCTCGTAACCTCTATTTTCTATAGCTACTTTAAGAGCTCCTTTCACTAAAACAATCTCTTTATCTTTTGTGACTGCTCCAATTGGCGTTAGTGTTCCACCAACTTTCTTTACAGCTTCTACAGCAACTCTAAGCTTTTGCTTCTTTAAAGTAGCTAGCAGCTCGTAGTCGCCACCGCTATAAAGAGCAAACTCCTCAATAGCTAATCTTTTTGCGCTCTTAACGATAGGTATTTTATCGTAATAAAGCTCGAAACCTACCTTATTAAGTTCGCTAAGCTGATAAAGTGACGTAGCTAATCCATCTGAAATATCCATACATGAAGTTACAGCTCCAGTTTTCGCAAGCGCTAAGCCTTCTTTCAGTCTGGGATTGAAGGCAAGCACTTTAGATGGGATTGATTTATAAAGTGCTATACCTGCTCTTCCAAGTTTACCTGTAACGCAGACAATATCGCCAACACGCGCACCTTTACGGGGCATTGCCTCTTCCTTTTTCACAATTCCAACAGCTGTACCGCAAATTGTAAGAATATCGTTTTCTTTAGTATCGCCACCGATTATTTCTGTATTAAATTTTCTAGCACATGCTATCATACCTTTTACGAGGCTTTTTAAAAAATTTAATTCGTAATCTTTTGGTATGCCAATCGCTGTTAATAACCCTACAGGCTTAGCTCCTTTAGCAGCTAAGTCACTTAAATTTATTGCAACTAAATGCCAGCCTATCTGATAAGGTGTAGAGCCTTTAGGAATATGCGTTTTTTCATTTATCAGATCTGTTGTAACTACAATATAATTCCTACCAAACTCTATAAAAGCGCAATCGTCACTAATATCAGTATTCGTTACTTCAGAAATGCTCTTTACGAGTTTGCGCTCACCTATATATTTGAGTTTCATAAGAGAAGACACCCGTAGTTTCCTAGGTTTTCCCTCTTTCCATTCAGTTTTCTTTCCCTGAAGGATTTCTTTCATTAATATCTTTGTAATAGATTGTATCGATAAATATTTTCAGCCATAGTTTAGGCAGAAATTTGGCAAGTGCAAAAATTCTAGCTAATTTCAAAGGTTTACTAGCAATAAATTTTCTTAGTTTATAGCCTAACTTTAGTCTGGGATAGATTTTGCTCTTACATATTAACTCGTAATTTTTCAAATATTCTAAAGGTAAATCTTCTGAAATGCATCTACCTGCTATAGCGCCTGCAAGTTTGCCTGAAAGCAATGCATTCTGTATACCTGCACCGCTAAGCGGATTAACCAATCTAGCTGCATCGCCAGCAAGTAAAATATTGTTTTTATAAACCTCTTTTGGCAGTGCTACAGGAACAGCGCCTGTTGTTACTTTTAGCGCTCTTAAATTGCCGAATCTTTTAGCTATAAAATTTTCTGCAGTTTCTTTTACTTTAGGACAATTGCCTAAAACTCCTACCCCAACATTTGCAATATCATTAGTTTTAGGGAAGAGCCATGCATAGCCCGGATAGTTATCAAAATATACTTCAAGAGAATCATGTTCTTGCTCAGTTACCGCTAAATATTGGATGCACGCACCAACGTCCTCAGAACTTATTCTTGTATCAATACCTGCGCATTTTGCAATTTTAGATTCTATACCATCGCATGCAATAATAATCTTAGATTTGATTTTTTTACCTTGTATTTTAATTCCATCTTCTGCTAGCCCGTCAACGAGCTTACCCAAAATTAAACTACAGTTGTCCGATTTTAAAGCTCTTTTGATAATTATTTTCTGGAGCTCTGATTTGTCAACTACGCAAAAATTAGCTGGTAATGAAAAAACAAACTCTTTGGATCCTACGAAAAATTTTATTTTGTTTAGTTTTCTCAAATTAGAGCTTTCCAACTCGTATTTTTCAAGTACTTTTTCGCTAACGCACTCACCGCATTTTACAGGGCTGCCTAACTCAGGCTTCCTCTCAATAACTGTAACTCTTGCATACTTAGAAGCTTCTAAAGCAGCTGCTGCGCCGCTAACGCCTCCACCTATAACAGCAATATCGCAAGAATTACTCACAAACTTAGAGCTCCTACTGGACATATTTTTACACAGGCTTCACATTTGTTACAAAGCTCTTCTGCTATAGTTATGAAAGTCTCGTACGCAGTAATTGCATTTGAAGGGCATACCGCAGCGCAGCCTGCGCAGTGCATGCATTTAGAATTGTCGTACTTCATATAATCTTTAGCTCTTTACAGCATTTCTCAAAAGCATTTAATGCAAAATTTAAATCTTCTTTGGTATGCGCAGCAGTAACTATAGTCCTTATTCTTGCTTTGTCCCTTGCAACCATTGGGAATACTATTGGATAGCCGTAGACACCGTTTTCAAATAATAACTTACTCAATTCCTTTGCTAATTTGCTCTCACCTACAATTACAGGCGTGATAGGCGTTTCACTAATGCCTGTATCTAATCCTAGAGCTTGAAGCTCTTTTTTAAAATATCTAGTATTTTCCCAGAGTTTTCTAATGCGTTCAGGCTCTTCTTCTATAATTTCTAAAGCTCTGATAGAAGAGGCAACAACTCCTGGTGGCATAGAGCCTGAGAGTAACCAAGTCCTGGATTTGTTAAGTGCAAAGTTTCTTAAATCCTTACTCCCAGCTATATAACCTCCTACAGTTCCGAATGCTTTTGAAAATGTACCCATTTCTACGTCTACTTTACCTTCTAAATGGAAATGGGCGCTGATTCCTCTACCGTTTTCGCCCAATACGCCATCGCCATGGGCATCGTCTATATAACTTATAGCGTGGTATTTTTCAGCAAGCTTTACAATTTCAGGTAAAGGCGCAATATCGCCGTCCATACTGAAAACGCCATCTGAAATAACTAGTATTCTTCTATGTTTATCTTGAGATTCTTTTAAGCATTTTTCCAAGCCAGCCATATCTTTATGAGGATACACCATTCTTTCAGCTCTGCTTAGCCTTACTCCATCAATGATACTCCCGTGATTTAGCTCGTCGCTTATTATGATATCACCTTTATCTACGAGTTGCGGTATTAATCCCGAATTAGCTACAAAGCCAGACTGGTAGTAAAGGGCAGCCTCTGTACGCTTAAACTCAGCAATTTTATCTTCTAGCTCTGAATGCAAAGTCATTGTTCCTGCGATAGGGCGCACTGCACCGCTACCTACGCCGTATTTTTCAGTTGCTTTAATAGCAGCTTCCTTTAGTTTGGGATTGTTGCAAAGTCCTAAGTAGTTATTAGAGCAGAGCATTACCACTTCTTTGCCATTAATTACAGTTCTAGCATCACTGGCACTCTCTAAAGTTAGAAGTTTCCAATCCCAGTCTTTCCTCACAAGCTCTTCATATTCCTCTTTTAGGAAGGCAGTTTGAGACTTCATTTTTTATACCCCACTACTTTAGTTCTAAAATTACTTTTCCACAATTGCCTGAGTTAGCTAACTTAAAAGCATCTTCAAAATCTTCAAAGTTAAATTTATGAGTGATAATGGGCTTTATATTCAAACCTGCTTGAAGCAAGCCTTTCATTCTATACCATGTATCGTACATCAAACGCCCATAGATTCCTTGGAGCTTAATACATTTTAGAACTACATCGTTAGAGACATCGAGCTCTACAGGCTTCTGATAGAGCCCTAAAATTGCTACTTGCCCTCCAGCTCTAACTACTTTTAAGGCTTGATTTAAAGCCTCGCTACTTCCAGCCATTTCTAAAGCTACGTCTACTCCTTTGCCATCCGTGTCTTTAAGAATACTTTTAATCGCATCTTCAGACTTCAGTATCATATCGGCGCCTAATTTTTTAGCTAATTCTAAACGATAAATATTCTTTCTGCCTACTGCATATACTTTGCTAGCGCCTATAAACTTGCATACCGCTACAGCCATTAATCCTGTAGGCCCGCAGCCGAAGATAGCAACATCTTTTCCTACTACATCTACTGAGAATACGGTATGAACTGCGTTACCTAAAGGGTCTTGTACAGAAGCAATTTCTAGCTTGAGTCCTTTGGCATTCTTCCATACATTTGCTGAAGGTAATTTCAAATATTCTGCAAAAGCTCCGTCAGTATCAATGCCTAAACCTTTAACATTTATGCAAATATGCGCTGAGCCTGTCTTGCACTGGTAGCATTCGCCACATGCTAAATGACCTTCACCTGAGACATAGTCGCCTTTTCTTAAATTCGTTACTCCTTCACCAAGCTCTGTAACAATACCTGCAAATTCGTGTCCGTAAATTCTAGGAATTTTTATATGTTGCTGAGCCCAAGAATCCCAATTGTAAATATGCAAGTCAGTCCCGCAAATAGATACTAGCTTGGTCTTTATTAGCACTTCATTGTAACCAACTTCTGGAACTGCTACCAATTTGAGTTTTGTACCACCAGCTATAGGCGCTAATTTAACTAAAGCTTTCATCTTTTCTTAGTAATAGTCCCAAACTAATAAATATTTTTGTAAAAGGCTTTGAATATGAATAATATTCTATAGGGTTATCATTTTGCACGTCTTGAAACCTTTATTTCCCTTTAGTGCCATTACTATTTAAACGTGAAAGTTATAGGAATACTAACAAAAAAATTTCCACTTTATTACGAGCTTATCAAAGCTCTCAAGCAGAAAAATTTGAGCTTTGAAAGTCTAGAGTTCGGTAAAAAGATACCTTCAAGAATAGGGGTTGTTATCACATCAAGGCAAGAATCTAAGCTAATAAAATTCAAAAACAAAGTGATTGCGGGCAATGATTTAGAAAGTACTGTAGAGAAAGCGTGCGGAAAATTAATTGATTTAAAGTACTACGATTCCCTTGTGATAGGTATAGATCCAGGTGAAAAGCCTGGTATTGCAGCTATAGCTAATGAAAAAAAAGTTAAAGTAGCTCAAGCGCAAGCTCCTGAAGATGTAGCAAAAATTGTAAAGAAAATAGCTCAAGAATATCCTGCAAATAGAAAACTAATTAGGATAGGGTATGGAGCGAGACTTTTACGCAACCGAATTATCAATAAAATTTTAAATTTGAAAATTCCAATTGAGCTCGTGGATGAGACTAGTACAACAAAAAGAGGTTTCGATAGGGATATTAGAGCAGCTATAGAAATTTCTATGAGACTTGGTAAGGCAATACCTAAAGACTATTCATTTCCAAAGCTCAAACCTACTTTAGGAGAATTAAAAGAAATTCAAAGTAAAGCAAGAACTGCAACAGGTATTTTAACTATCTCACGCAAGCTTGCCGATAAAGTTGCTAAAGGTGAAATGAGTCTTGAAGAGGCTATTTCTAAGTCCAAAAAGAAAGCTAGCTGAAATCAACTATTGTATACTCTAAAGTATGAAGATTTACGAAAGCTACTTTCGCTGGCTGCGGTAAAAAGCCTTGCATTGCTTGATAACTTGTCTGGCTCTGCCACGTAGAAGAGTTTATCAATACAATATTTTTATAAAGCTCAACTTGCGCTCTATGCACATGGCCTGTAACAAAAATATGAGGTATTTTATTAATTACGAGCCAGTCATGTTCTTCAGGCGCGAGTGGTGTACGAGCGCCATAAACAACAGCTAGGTGGCGCCTTTTTAGCATCTCCTTCATTATCATAATAGGTGTAGTATAGCTTGCGTTGGGTATTGTAGTAACGAAATCGTCCATGCTTTTACCATGATAAGCCAGAACCTCGATACCGTTCATACTGAAATAGCAAGGATTGCTTGTAAAAATAACGTTTTCCGGAAAATACTTCGTTAGCTCTTTATGTAGAGGTGGCTGAGGCTCTGCCTGTCTAACTGCATCGTGATTGCCAGGTAAAATAATTATTTTAATATAGTTAGGCAGTTGAGAAATTTTTCTAGCAAGCTCTTGATATTGCTTAAATATATCTTTCAGCTCAAGGTCTTTCTCTTGCTTGGGATAGACACCAACGCCGTCTACACAATCGCCTGAGATTACAAGATAGCGTAGCTTCCTAGCTAACTCGTTCTCGCTTCTAAGCCATGCGATAAATTTTTCCCATGCGTTGTGAAGAAACGTTTTGCTGCCTAAATGCAAATCAGAAATAAATGCTGCATAGAAATTTCGCTGTGCAAAAGCAATAGGTCTGACTTGAAATTCAGGTCTTATGATATCCTCTACTATAACTAAATTACTTCTCTGACTGCGCCTCCCAACAATGCCAATGACTTCGTCCCTCATTATTGCCTCTTTTATAAGTTTAGAGTTGTTAGGAATAAGTGCTGTAGTAGCGCCCGTAGTATCTTCAAGCTCTAAAAGTTTATGAGCTTCTTTGCTAACTCTAACATCTTTAACCATAGCAATTAATTTCAGTGTGGCATTTGAGCTTTTAAGTTCTGCAATATTGCTTGCTCCGAAAAGCTCTCTTCGCACCTTCATCATTTTTTTGAGTTGCTCATACCTGCTACCGAAATATTTTGCGAAATTTTCTAAAGTGCCACTAGAACTTGATTTTTTTATTTCTTGCAATATTCGGAGCTCGGGCTCTGCAAACCCTTCTTTAATGAAATTTTTAACTTCCGCATAGCTTCTCTTAGGCTCCTCTACACCCTCTAAGTTTTTAAGGATCTCTAAATTAATTATTAGAGGATATTCTTGCAAAGAAGTAAGAACTTTTTTAATGTGCTCTAACGGCTCTTCTTTAGCAAGTAAATATTCCATAGCTTGAGGCTCTATAAGAATACCGTGGCTTGTGAGAAGCTCCAGAATCCGCTCTCTCATTCCCGTCTCTGTATTGATTTACAATAATAAAAAAATATCAGTTCTTCACTTACTGTCCCACAAAATTTATATTGTAGCAGTGCTAAACTTTAACACGGTGGTGGAAATGAGGCTAGCAAAAACTCTAAATATAGCTAGAATCTTAACTATAACCATGCGCTCTAGAGGCAAGAATATCGGTCTGTTGGGTGTTAGCGAGGTTGTAGGCTCAGTACTCATACTACTCATTACTGTCACAATGTTCTCTGTAGTTATAGCATGGATTCTTGCTTATCCTCCACCTACTGAAAGAATACACGCAGATTTGAAAGCTAGTCTGGATGGCAAGTTTGTTAACATAACTCATCGTGGCGGCGAAATCCTAAAAGAGAATAACGCTTTCGTAGCGGTTGAAGTTGACGGTACCACGACTAAATATGAAATTTCAGAAGGTAATGTGGGAACTGAATTCAGTATAGGAGAAACATGGTCTAAGCAGATAGCTACGATTACTCCGAGCTCTACGGTAAGCGTAACTGTAGTTGCAGCTAATGCTATTATTTATCGTGAGATTTTAAGAGGCGTTTACGGAGTTAATGTTCCTATAATTGCATTTGCAGTTGCCAAACCTAGTGTTGTGCCTGCAGATGGAAAGACAAACTTTATTATAGAAGCTTATGTGATAGACCCTGACAACGATGTTGTGAGCTGCTGTGTAAATCTATCCTCAGTAGGACTTGATGAGTCAGTTCCAATGAGCGGTACTGATAACATTTTCCAGAGTAGCCCTAAAACAATTACAACTACAACATCTCCAGGCGAATATTTATGCAAGGTCAACGTTACAGACAGCGCTGATAACAAAGCTTATGCCTGGGTGAAAATTACTGTAGTACCTTCGCCAGAAGATATTTATGCCTATTTTGACTGGATAATGGAAGACGATGAGGGATTGACTGCTTACGATATCTATAACGAAACAGGTAGAGCAACGAGAGTAGGTACTAGGATATTTTGGCAGAATGAAACTGTCTATATACAAGTGGCTAGCCTTACAATTAGAAATACCAATCTCAGGAATACTTGTATTTTATACGATTCAGCATTCCAAAAGGTAGAGCCTCAAACTAGGGAATACGAGGCTTTAGACCCTAACTTAAACGAGCCTGCTTTTTACAAGTTAGTATCGCCAGACCCTAAATTCTATTTTTATGAGTACAATTTTACAGCGCCTACAACAGCAGGGCAATATTCAGTCTATTGTGCTATAAAAGACACCGCGGGTAATTCTTTCATTACTTGGGACACAATTTATGTGCGCAATGCCGATGGTAGCGTGCCTAATTATCCTAAGTTAGTTCCTTGTAAGGACACGAACGGCGATGGCGTGCCCGATACTGTATCTACGGAATTTAGTTACAGAGAGAAGATGTACGTGAAAGTAATCACGAAAGACCTTTCCCCGATAGCACTTGTTGATATAGGCGATATTGAAATAGACAATCTAAAAGCTACTTGGTACATTAAGAGGAAGCTTCCTACACCGCCTGTTACTGATGCGCCGCCTTTAAGCGCACTTTTCTACGATAGCAACGTTTCAGGTTTATCATGGGCAGGCAGAGCAGATGGCGATAAGTTTTATACCGTCAGTATAGATCTAACTCATCCAAATCATCGTAACTGGCTGAAAGGTACTAATTCATATATATTGCTGCTCAGATATTTCGAAGATTATACAGATACTGGGGACTACAGTGAAAAATATAACATCCTAGCTACAATGGTAAAAATAAAAGGGCGCGCAAGTAGTATAGACATTGTAGCGACCGTAGGCTCTACATCTTTGGTTTCAGGCGAAAGCGGCGTTTACTGGTATGATAGCGATATGTGCTACGATAGAACCACAGTAATTGATATGGCGAGCGGTATAGAAGCTCCTAAAGCTCTTGCGGTAGGCGATGTTGACGGCGACGGCGATACCGATATTGTAGTAGGATTGGAAGATGATAGAGATGCAAATTTAGCTTGGTTTGAGAATATAGAGCCTGACGGCAAAACATGGCTACCCCATTTTATCAACACAGCTTACGGACCTAGCAAATTACAGTACAAAGTTGAATCTTTAGCGCTTGCTGATTTGGACTACGATGGCGATATGGAAATTATAGCCGGTATGAAAGATTCTGCAGGCAGAGCGAGCACGGGAATACATATCTATCTTAACGATGGCAATTGGACCGATATTTTATTACAGCCTATGACCGGCGGACTGGCGAGACCTACTGAGAAAGGTCCTCAAGATGATACAGGCGCTGATTTAACTCACGCACAGCTAAATGACGAATTATATTACAACGTGAGTGGAAACAGAGTTCTATACTTTACTAGATGGAATACCAGTGAAATGAGCGGAACTATTACAGGCGTTGTGCTCTGGGTGCAGTACAAAACAGATTCTGGCTACCAGGGCAATAAAAACATTACATGGGCGCTGGAGGGTACTCCTTTAAGCAATACTACAATTATGCCGTACGATACCCAAAATGAAATTACTATAGGTTTTGATTTATTCGAGCAAGGCGTAGATACATTTGACGAAATTGCAGACCTTAACGTTTCATTTGAAAATAATGATTACATACTGTATATAAATTATGTAACTTCTGAGAATACTCTCTGGGGCAACAGGACGAACAATTACTTACAGACTCATAATAGCGATAATGTATACGAAATCATAGCTGAAACTACCGGCACTGGTCTGGGATATGTTCTAGGCGATACAGACAGCGACTTAATTAACTTTCCTTCAAATGATGGCTATGGCGACCCTGCACAGAGCTTTACTACAGGTGCTGAGAACATTACTGTATCGCTCGTGTATCTATATTTAAAGAAAGCTACTGCAACTCCAAGCAATATATATTTACAGATACGAGGTGAAAGCACTGTGGGTACAGTACTTGGTAACAGTAGTGTAGTTAACTCCACAGCCTTACCAAATTCTTACGATTGGATTGCTTTTAATTTTCCGACGCCAGTACCATTAAATGCAAATACAACTTATTATCTGCGTTTGCGCTCTATACCAGATTCTACGATTCCGTTTTCAGGTGCGGAACCTGCGGTTTGGTGGGGCTATGGACAGCAAGCTCCTAACGGGCCTTATCAGGACGGTAAAGCATATCGATACGTAGGAGCTAATAATAACCCAGCATATCAAGGTCAAACTTTAAACAATTACGATTTTAGTTTTAGTATTCCTGGTATCGGAATTAAAAGTATTAACGGTCTTGAGCATATCTGGAACATTACACTTTCTGCCGGGGGCTACGCATGGAAATTTATGCTGGAAGCTTATTGCTCGCAGACAGCAGCGCCTGATAATTTTACATTTTACTACTCTATAGATTATGTCAACTGGACGTATATGTTAACTGTAAATAACACTATAGATACAGACAGCTATCAGACTTATGTGTTCCCTGAAAAAGTGCTTGCAGGGCTAGATCAAGTATACATCAAAGTGATTGACACAAACAGGAGTTCAGAGGATAATTCTACAGAAGAGCAGGATGTATTGTACGTAGATCATATGTACATAGAAACAACAGTACCTGCAACAAGAAATGTCTATTTTGACTATCTGTGGATTGACGTTATTGCGTCTACTGCGCCTACTACTGCGATTGTAGATGAAATAGAGATAGGCGATATTGATAATAATGGAAGACCTGATATTTGCGCAGCTGATAGAGGAGGAAAGACCTATATCTTCTTTAATAATTATGCAAACCCGTTAAGTAGAAAGGTCACTCCAGAGTGCTGGCTAAGAAAAGTACCGCTTGGCGATACAATTGAAACGCCCCCTAAGGCGCGCCATCTGCTCGAGCTGGGTTATTTTGAAGGAGCTGGTGATAGTGATTTAGATATTGTAAGAACGAACGGCGACAATATGTTCATTTATAGAAATCCTGGCTTGCCTAATGTGTATTCAGAAGCAACTACTGGGGCATGGACTAAAGAGACCTACGCGTACATAGGCAGTGGAAAGACAATTGATAGATCTATAAGTGCGGTAGCTATAGGCGATATGAACGGCGATGGACTTGCAGATATAACTGTAGGCACTGTAATGAAAAATGCAAATGACAGACCTCAGCTGTGGCAGATAAGGCAGAACACTACAGGTACTTTGGATGCGCCTATAAGAATAAAAGCAACCGGTTTGAGCGACCAGATTAGTAGTAGAACGTTCAGTGCAGCTTATCCGCCGCAAATCACAGATATTTGCATTGGCGATTTGGATGGCGATGGCGATAACGATACTGTCGTGGCAGTTGGGTTAAGAGATAGACCGTGGAATGCAGATATAGTAAACAATCTCTGGGTTTATCTTAACAACTGCACTACAACAACGCCTAACGTAGACCCTGACGGTTCAGGGAGCTCTACGGCTACAGCAGTGCTGTGGTACGAGGAAATAAATCTATATGTTAATCCTTGGGACACAACAGCGCAAGAATCTGTTTACAACATAGAGCTTGGATATATTGACGCATAGAAGCCTTTCTCTTTTCTTTTAGGAAAAGAAAAGAGAAATCCTTCAGGGAAAGAGAAAAGAAAAGGGAAAGAGGGAAAAATCCAGGAAAGAAGCCTTTCTTTCTTTTAGAAAAAGAAAGAAACCCTTCAGGGAAAGAAAGAAAAGGGAAAGAAGCCTTTCTCTTTTCTTTTAGGAAAAGAAAAGAGAAAGCCTTCAGGGAAAGAGAAAAGAAAAAAGAAAAAATTCTCAAAAAGGCGAAGGTCTCCGGTTCAAATCCGGATGAGCCCATTAAAATACCTTAGCCAGATAGCAAAATTTCCAAAGCCCATTTGGGCACTTTTTGTACCTTCCGACGACCGACGTGAAGCATCTCTACTCTCTTTCTCTTTTATTTTTTTATCCCCTTTATAATCTCTCTATCTGTTTCATTTGGTGTTGCAGTCGTTGTAATCCAATTATTCTTTTTCAGCGGTGGGTTTATATTAGCTGTCTCGGGTATTTTTAGAAATGTTGCTTGTAGTGTTGTTGTCCTTACTGTGGTGATGAGCATAACTATTAAGTATATCCACGACCATTTTGTTATACAGCTAACGCAAGTGTTAAGTGTTTTGAGTGAAAGTGTAAAGAGCTGTAAACTAAAGTGATTAAAAACTGTCTAAAAAATGTACATAAACTGTCAATGAAACTGTAAAAATTTACATAGAGCTTACTTACTAATAACCAAAACAATAAATAGCCTAGTCTTCCAGGTTTACCCTGCTTGTATTTATATTTAGAATGCAATACCCATTTTATCTCTGAGAGATCTAACTTCCTAAAGGTTGTAGCTAATGTCATAGCCCATCCCAAACGGGTAATAGCACAGCCAACTTAAAAATTTAAAAGGAAGGATATGCTCTCAGGGATAATTTTCCAACACCCTTATAAAACAGATTTTAAGTTAGATAAAGTTCACGATAATGTTAAACTGGAAGCGATGTGCAATCCTATAGGCCAAGCAGTGATTCTGAATAAAAAGAAAACGGATTTGAATATTATTCTTGGATTATGCATCGGCCATGATATACTTTTTACAAAATATTCTCAAGCGCCAGTTACGACATTAGCAGTAAAAGATAGAGTACTAGCGCATAATCCGCTGGGTGCGATTTACTCGCGATACTATTATAACAAAATTTGGAGAGATATAGGCAAGAAATGAAAGGCTATTATATCTTGCTTGTACAATTAGATAAAGATTCAAAACTAAAAGTTGGAAAACTAGGACTGATAAGTTTTAATAAAGGTTATTATGCATATGTGGGCTCAGCATTAAATGGCTTAGAGGAGAGAATAAATAGACATCTAAAAGATAACAAAAGAATACACTGGCATATTGATTATTTACTAAGAAAAGCAGTTATCAGGGATATTTTTTATAAACAAAGCTCTAAACGAGAAGAATGCAAATTTGCTAAGAAGCTAAAGGAACATTTTGACGCAATAAAATATTTTGGCGCTACCGATTGTAAATGTAGTAGCCATTTGTTTTACAGCAAAAATCACTCGCAACTACGAAATGCCATTACAGAGCTGGGCATGAATAGCTATAGAAGAGTTATACCCGATCATTGAAGGAGAGCATTTGATGGTCTAAAAAAGTGGTGTGCGTTTGCCTTTTTCTATTGTTCGCTGGAATTTATTCTTTATTATCATAATAATTGCACTTTTTTCTCTCCCCAGTCTTGATATAATGATGAAAGTGTTCAATCCACTTTGGCTTGCGGGGCGCATTGATTATAAATTCTACGAATTTTCTTAATCTCGCCATTGTTTTTGGGCTAACCTGATGCTCAATTTGACAAGCATCGACTTCTGCCAATTCTCTTTCAATCCCGATTATTTCTAAGAAATCTGCGATGACTTTATGCGTTTTCATCAGTTTCCGAGCGATTTTCTTTCCAGAATTAGTGAGCTTAACACCTTTGTAAGGTTTGTATTTCACATAGCCTTCTTTTTGGAGTTTTTGTAATATCTCTGTTACTGAGGGAGGTCTTATACCCATTTTCAAAGATATTTCACTTGTCTTTGCGTAACCATCTCTTTTCTCAAGGACATATATGGTCTCTATATATTCTTCAGTAGTTTTTCGTTTCATTTCTACTACCTCATATCCCAATTAAAATCAATCGCATAACCCCACCTACTATTAAGGCAGTTACAATCATTATACCAGTAGATTTTAGCATATCCTTCAGACCTAATTCGTTTATCAAAATTACGAAAGTAGCTACGCATGGGAAGTATATTGTTAGTATTGTTGATGCAATTACAAGCTGCATTGGAGCCATTTCAAGCGGTAATAACATGCCTACAGCTAAATCTTTTCTTAAAAATCCTATTAAGAGTGCAACACTAGCTTCCTTCGGCAGACCTAACACCCCTTCAATTACAGGTGCGAATATACTGCCTAGCCACCCAAGAAAACCTATGACGTATAATACGTTAACTAGAACAACTCCTAAGAATAGCCAAGGAATTGCACTTGTTAGGAACCATCTTACTCGCATCCAAAGTTTTTTAGCTACAGCTTTCACATTCGGCACTCTATAGGGCGGAATATCTACAAATATCTCCGGACTCTCTCCTTTAACAAATTTATTTATTATTAAGCCACCCATTATATAAATTATGATAAGCGTTGAGAATACTATGATAATATACTGCAGTCCGTAGCTTCCGAGTATTCCAAATACCATCGCTATTTGCGCCATACAAGGGACTGCGATTCCCATGAGAGTAGCAGCGATAAAGCGCTGTTTCCTAGTTTCCAGTACTCTTGCAGATAATGCTCCAGGAACATTGCAGCCTAATCCTAAGAATACAGGCACAATTCCGTAGCCGTGCATGCCTAACTTATGGAATACATTATCTGTGAGAGTGGCTAATCGAGGTAGATAGCCTGTATCCTCTAGTATCCCAAGCATTAGATAAAACGCAATGATATAAGGTAATACCATCCCAAACGGCACAAACAAGCCTGTAGTCAAAAGGCCCATAGACTCAACATACTCGATTTCGCCGTCAATTAGTTTGCCTATGAGCACATCGTGCAATAATCCACTCCCGCCAAGCCAGTCGCTGAGCTGCATAGCTACAGGTTTGTGAAGCTCAAATATAGGGTCGAAAACATAAGTTATCAAATTCTCACCAATAAACCTAACTATCCAAAAAGAAATAAAGATTATTAAGAAAGCAAGCGGTATTCCTGTGCGGGGCTTAATACTTATGTCAGAGAGTTTTTCTGCAAGGGTATGATGTCTATGCTCTACCTTTTCAACTTCTTTCACTATATAACCTATTTCAATCCATCTTCCTTCATCGCTTGTAGGCTTTATCATCGAGGATTTTGCTTCAGATAGTCTTGAAACCAGTTCTTTGATTCCTTCGCCAGTTATACCCACAGTCGGTACTACAGGCACACCAAGCAACTTTTCCAGTTTATTTGCATCAATATTTATACCAATGTGTTTAGCCTCATCCCATAAGTTTAAAGCTATTACCACTGGTAAGCTACCTTCAAGCAATTCTAAAGTAAGAAACAAACTTCTTTCAAGGTTCGTTGCATCTATAATATTTATTACTAAATCCCCTTCATTGTACATTTTTACAGCCACTTCTTCAGCTTTGGTTGTAGGCTTAAGTGAAAAACATCCAGGTACATCTATAACTTCTACACGTTCGCCTTCAAAGCGCATCATACCTTTAGAAAAATCTACAGTTGTGCCTGGATAATTAGAAATAATGACATTAGCACCAGTAAGTCTTGAGAAAATAACACTTTTTCCTACATTAGGATTGCCCATTAATAGAATTTTTTTCATTTCATCACCTCTACGATAATTTTGGATGCCATACCTCTGCCAATAGTAATGATAGCCCTTTCATCAATTTCAATGACAAGAGGCCCGCCTATCGGGTGGCGTGTAACTAACTTCACAAGCTTCCCTTCACGAATTCCTAAAGTTCTGAGTTTTCTTTGCGCTCCATAGCCGCCTTCTAATCTCAAAATTTTAGCTCTCTGTTCAGGCTTGATATCTAACAGCGTGATTTCCATTTTTGATCACTTTTTAGGTTTACCTAAAAGCCATAATGCGATACGGGCGTATATAAATTTCGGTCTACCTAAAAATATGGGGTATCTCTATATGGGGGCAAACGCGCTTATATCCCCCGAACGTTATACGCAATTATTGAAGAAGAGCATTTGGTGGTTTAAAAGGGTGTGCGTTTGCTATCTAAATGGTTATGATTTATTATCTATTGCAGAAATTGGAACGATATTAAAGGATTTTATTTTTTTGTTATAGTTGACTTCTATTTCGATTTTGTATACCTCTTTTATATTCTCTTTTGTGAGAACCTCTTGAGGTTTACCTATCGAATATATTTTTCCCGCGTTAAGGAGCATAAGTCTATCGCAATATCTACTTGCTAAGTTAAGATCATGGGAAACCAAAACAACTATCAATTTATTTTTTCTGGCTAACTTTTTGACCAATTCCAACACTTCCAGTTGATGATTTATATCCAGATGCAATGTGGGTTCATCCAGCAATAGTATTTTTGGTTCTTGTGTTAAAGCCCTTGCAATGATTACGCGCTGTTTCTCTCCGCCACTAACTTCATCTATCAGCCTATCAGCAAGATGCTGAGTATTCGTAATTTCCATAGCATTTTTTGCAATCTTTATATCTTTTGATGTCTCTCTATCTAATCTGCCTAGGTGGGGCGTTCTGCCCATTAAAACTATATCGAAAACGGTAAAAGGAAAATGTATCGTGGAGTTCTGCGGGACAACACCTATATTTTTAGCGATTTCTTTTCTGTCTAACTCTAATACATCTTCTTTATCAATGAGAATGCTTCCTATTTTATATTTTAATGCCCTATTGATACATCTGAGTAGTGTAGTCTTTCCCGAGCCGTTAGGACCGATCACGCCTAAAACCTCTCCTTCGTTGACTTCAAAGGTAATATTCTCTAATGCCTTGATGCTGTCGTAATAAAAGGTAATACCTTTAATATTAAGTTTCATTTTACCACCCCGTAACTCTTTTTCGTTTTCGTAATAGATATAGGAAAAATGGCGCTCCAAAGGAAGCCGTAATTATTCCTACCGGGAGTTCTGTTGGCTGAATCATCGTTCTTGCTAATGTGTCCGCCCATATTAGGAAGATTGCCCCCACTAAACACGATGAAGGCAGTAAAATGCGATGGTCTGGCCCCACAATAATCCTCATAATGTGAGGAATTATGAGACCTACAAAACCAATGATGCCGCTCACCGCTACGGCAGCAGCCGTTACTAAAGATGCAAAAATCAAAATTATCTTTTTAACAGACTCAACTTTTATACCTAAATCTAAAGCATGTTCCTCACCCATCAGCATGAGGTTTAGGTCACGACTGAAAAACATTATAACCACAACTCCAAGAAGAATTAACGGGAATGCAATGGCAACCTTATCCCAGCTGCTCGCCCAAAATCCGCCCATCAACCAGAAAACTATGCTACGGAGTTCTTCACCGGCAATATATTGCATAAAAGATACCTGAGCAGCAAAAAATGTACCAATAGCAATACCTGCAAGTAGGAGAGTTTCCATAGGAACCCTTCCTTTTACCCTTGCGATATTGTATACCACAAATATGGTTATGAGTGCAAAGCTAAATGCCATGAAAGGAATAGCGAAAACACCGGTTCCCAAAACGATAGCCAGTGATGCACCGAATGCCGCTCCCGAAGATATGCCAAGAATGTATGGAGATGCCATAACTATCTGGCCAAAATTGAGGAAATTGGAATAATATTTTAAACACTGTACTCGTTGGAATATTTACGGGTCCAAGTGTAAGAGCGATAATGATTGTTACAATAAATCCAAGTATCAAACAAATAAATATTACTAACCAGCGCAAGCGTTTTTTGGAGTGCAAAACATCGACACCGCTATTCTCCATTTTACGCCACTCTTATGCTTTGATATATTGGGTTTTTCTTTACCATCCTCTTATAATCCTCTGCTGATTGATAGTGAGAGAAAGTGACTTTCTCTAAGTGTCGGCTTGCAATTTGTTTTGCGTTCTCCATCTCCCTCTGGCTTAGTGCACGCCAGGGTGTTCCTTG
>JASEFT010000015.1:22114-24918 GCA_030018475.1 Candidatus Thermoplasmatota archaeon | reverse complement strand
AGAAAAAGTTAATTCTGAGAAACTCATTTTCTAAAGTTAGAAAAATGATCGTGATAGACGGCTCTTACGGCGAAGGTGGCGGCCAAATTTTAAGAACTGCTGTAGCGCTAAGTGCACTCACTAAAAAGCCTGTGAGGGTGGTGAATGTAAGAGCGAAGCGCTCTAAGCCAGGTTTGCAGGCGCAACATCTTACCGCTGTTAAGAGTGTGGCAGAGCTTTGCAGCGCTGAAGTTAAAGGTCTTGAAAAAAACTCCAAGGAGCTGGAATTTTATCCCGGCAAATTGAAAGGAGGCGAGTTTAAACTTGATGTAGGTACGGCAGGAAGTGTGACTTTAGTATTGCAATGCTGCTTGCTATCTTCTATTTTTAGCAGCTCGCAAGTGAGGCTAAGCATAACAGGGGGTACAGATGTTAAATTTGCACCGCCAATAGATTATTTCAAAAATGTATTTCTTAAATTACTTGAGAAGCTAGGTATAGAAGCTGAGCTCGAATTGATAAGGAGAGGATATTACCCTAGAGGCGGTGGCGAAGTAGAAATTTTGATTAAGCCGGTAAAGGAAATTAAACCATTGAGTTTAGAGCGTGGAGGCTCTCTAAAGCAAGTCGAAGGATTATGCTTTATTTCAAATTTGCCGGATAATATTTTAAAAAGAATAAAGCATTCTGCTTTGAAAGAGTTAATTAATTACTCAACAAAAATAGAAGAAAATGTTTCTTTAGCTTATGGGCAGGGCACCGGTATCACTCTTTGGGCTGATTATGAAAGCACTTGCTTGGGCTCTTCTTGTTTGGGTGAAAAAGGCTTGCCCGCAGAAAAAGTAGGCTCTGAAGCAGCACTTAATCTATTAAAAGAAATTAACTCGGGTGCTACTCTCGACATTCATGCCGCAGATCAAATTCTACCTTATCTTGCATTAGCAAAAGGTGAGAGCAAATTTCTGGTAAGAGAGCTTTCTTTACACGCGCAAACTAATATGTGGCTGATAAAGAATTTTTTAGATGTGGAATTTGAGGTTGTTGATGAAAAAGGGTTAAAGAAGATTAAAGTACAGCCCTTAAGATCATAATCTTTTTAGAGTGGCTTTATAGAAAAACATTTCTGTGCATAACACTTTTTATCTATCTGTGATTATCGATACTCATGAGCCCAAATCAATTCAAAATTTGCTCGCTGAGAAAGGCGTGAAGTTTGAGGTTAAGACAATAACTCCTGGAGATTATGTTGTTGGAAAGATTGGCATAGAAAGGAAAACTTTGCGCGATTTCTTCAGCTCAATGATAAAGAAAAGATTGTTTGAGCAGTTGAAAAGGTTAAAAGAATGTTATAGCAGCTCAATACTTATTTTAGAAGGCGATATCAACGAAATAAATTATTTCAAAAACCCAGGTGCTTTCTGGGGCTGCTTCTATACAATAATTTCTGAGCTTGGAATACCTATATTCTTCACCCCTGACAGAAATCAAACTGCAATTCTACTTTATACGCTCTATCAGCGCCAGTTTAAAGAGAAGCGAGAAGAAGCTCTAAGATTCAAGCCCAAATTTTTAACTCAAGAGCAAATGCAAGAATTCTTGGTTCAGGGCTTGCCTGGCATAGGTGAAAAATTATCAAAATCGTTACTACAACATTTTGGCTCTGTGAGAAATGTCTATCTTGCAAAAGAGAAAGATTTAATGAAAGTCGAAGGGATAGGTGAAAAGACTGCAAAAGAGGTTACCGCGCTTTTAGATAGGAAGTATAAGAGCAAGCAGGAAAGATTGTAGCCGCTTTACTCACATTCTGTTACCTTGGCAATTTACTTGGTTTTATTCCTAAGAGCAGGGCTTTTTTACCTTTTTCTTCGAGATAAACCGGAAAGAAATTTGTGTCTGAGATATACTCATCAACTTTCTCAGGGTTCCTTAAAATCTCTCTTAGATGCATAAAGGTTATTTCTAAGCCCTTGTCTACCTGTTTTTCTTCTTTCTTACTCAATTTCAAGCCAACCACACTCCTTTAAATATCGTTTCCAATTTGTTTTTATGTCTATTTCCGCATATGTCAATATTTCGGTAAGTTCTTTATCCCCCAACCAAACTTTTTCCTTCTTTCCATCTTTATGAATTAGATCCCTATGAGGTTTCCCATGCGCAAAGTTATATCTTACTGCCTCTTTCCAGCCATTGTCATTTATCTCTAGTTGAACTACAAAGTCTGTTATTTTATTACGTTCACGCTCAATGATTACCCTCATTCTTATCTTATTCCATACATACCATTCAAGCCACTCTTTTCGCATGTGCTTTTCTTAGAAGTATATATGTGTTATCTCATATTAAAATTACTTGAGCGATTTAGAGGTTTGTGGAATTGGCGAAAAAATTGCAAAAGAGATTACTGAGCTTTTAGATAGGAAGTATAAGAGCAAGCAGGAAAGATTGTAGCTCAATACAAAAATTGTACCATAAAAGTATTTCTATAAATGGTAATAGCTTCGACCCGCTCAAGGGCGAATCTGCAAATATAACCTGATGATCAGCTACTAATTTCGAGGAATATCCATTGAGTGCAAACTATAGGAACAGCTTGTTTTCGATAGATATATATACCACCTAGTCCCAGATAATATTCAAAAAGAAAAAGTATACTCATGATTGAATAAGTTTGGAAAGATGTTAAGAAACAAAATTAAAACAAGTAGAGCTACGAACTGCACTCGAACTTTTTCCTTAGTAATAGTTGCGATTCTAGTTATAGCTGGATCCGTAGGGATAATCCAAACTGATTGGGTAAGTGGAACTGCTAAAGCAGGAACTGTGTT
>JASEFT010000015.1:4990-22016 GCA_030018475.1 Candidatus Thermoplasmatota archaeon | reverse complement strand
TGTAGGGATAATCCAAACTGATTGGGTAAGTGGAACTGCTAAAGCAGGAACTGTGTTGGTAACTTCTACTATTGGAAGCGGTGGCTCTAGAGAATTCTCGTTTGCAATTATCGCAGATCCACAGGGCAGCGGCGATTACGGTACACCAGGTTGGTTCGATGAACCGCCCGCTGGCGATGTGGGAAGCAATATACAGCTTCTAAGAGAAATTGTTAATGAAATAAATGCGAAAAGGGTAGATTATGACATAAGATTTGTTATGGTTTTAGGGGATATTACCGGAAGCGCCCAGCTATCAGAGCTCAAGAAGGCAAAAGAGATTCTAGACTCGTTAGAAGTGCCTTATGTGCCTCTTATAGGAAACCACGATGTATGGCCTTATGTGAGTTGCGCTAAATTTAACGATAAAACGTCTTCTTTTATAGTCTCCAACACTTATCTTGATGAGCGTGTGATTCTCTACAAAAATGACAATTATGGCGGAACCGCAGAAACTTTCATTGGCGAAGATCGAAGGCTTTCAGGTAACGGTATAGGGGATAATGCAGTCTCGTCCCTAAAAGTGATAGGAGCTTGCAGCGTGACTCTTTATCAGGATGATGATTTCATGGGCGACAGTATAACATTTAATGGCCCCTGCGATATCCCGTCTTTGAGCGTTTATGGGTGGAATGACAAGGCGTCTTCTATTAAGGTCTATGATTGCAACAGCAGAGGAGTTGTTCTACATGGCGGTGCTGACTACACTGAACGCGGCCATTTATTTTTCAATAATGTTCCCAGTTTACCTACAACAGATTACAATGGGTTTACGTGCCTCAATGACGCTATATCTTGCGTGAAGTTAATTAACGGTGCTGAGGTGATATTATACGAGAATTCAAATTATGGGGGCGCATCTATCCATTACGGCACATCTGTAGGCACGCCTTGTGGCGACCCGAATCTAAATGATGAATATGTACATCCATGGGATACTCATTCTGATTATTATTTTAACGAAATTTACGCGCCGGTCTATGATAAGTTAGCGCAAACCATGCCGAACTGGAGGAAAGCGCCAACGCCGGTTTGGAACCCTCAGACAAGTCCACAGCATTACAACTATTTTCAGAATTTTGCATTTGACTACGGCAGTTATCACTTCATTTGCTTAGACTTTAATGCAAGAGATGATGCGCCTTTGAACAAGCCTGGCGTTTCAGGCGAAGGCGATATCCATGATTTTTCAGGTGGAACATACCAATGGTTTAAAGATCATCTTGCGAATTATGCGCCTAAAGGTAATGAAAACATATTTATTTTTGCACATCATCCCTATACAGACGGCTGGGGTGGTGTAATGGGCTTTAGCTCAGGAGAGTTTGATTTGTTGGTACAAGCTATCCAACCTTACCATACCAGTGTTAATACGTGGTTTGCAGGACATCTCCATAGGAACGCGGAATATTGGAATAGCGATTATGATGGTAGTGGTGTGCAAATGTTCAAAGTTATAGAAACTGACGCAGCCTGCGAGGATCAATATGACGGTATAGATTCAGCTCCTGAAACCTATGACAATGCAGGGGATTATAGGATTGTAGAAATATACACTACAACACAATCATTTAGCTGCTCCTTGTCTAAAGGCTGGAATTTTATTACTTTACCCTTGAAAACATCCTATAAAAGAGCTGAAGATCTAGTTCAAGCAATACCTAATTGCAGCTACATAAGGATGTGGAACTCAACAACTCAAACATTCGAAACGCATGTTAAAGGCACAAACGAAAATAATTTCACAATAGATGATGGTATAGGCTATTTTGTCTTTCTAGAAAGTGCGTCAACCTTCGAAATACAAGGTGCGAAAATTATACTGTACTCAACAAGCCTAGCAAAGAATTGGAATTCTATTGGATGGTACAATGAGACATCAACAACTGCAGAAAGCCTTGCACAAAATATTACAAATTGCAAGGTGATTGCTTACTGGGATAGTAATTTAGGAAGATTTGTAACTCATCCTATTGGCACAAACATCAGTAATTTCGCTATTGAAAGGGGAAAAGGATATTTTGCGTATATTGCATAAACCGAAAACTCTTTTTAGCTACAAATCTTTTTTATAACTAAAATGCTCGCTGAGAATGATCTTGTAGTGCTTGTAGATGAAAAGGGCAATAAAGTATTGGTTAGGATAAAAGATAAAGTTGAGAAGATAAAAAGGCTTGGGGTGTTTAACCCTAGCATTTTGATTGGAAAAGAATACGGCTCCGCGATCGAAATAGGTAGAAAGAAATTCTTCATACTCAAGCCGAACATAACGGATAAAATAGAAACTATTCGAAGGAAAGCTCAGATAATTTTACCGAAGGATTCTGCAGTTATTGCGCTTCATTGCGATATAAGAAATGGCAGTCTTGTTGTTGAAGGTGGTACAGGCTCAGGCGCTCTAACTCTAGTTCTTGCAAATTTAGTAGCGCCTAATGGAAAAGTTATAAGCTACGAGCTGCGCAAGGATTTTGCAGAATTTGCATTTGAAAATATAAAAAAAGCTAAGCTAGAAAAAAACATAGAAATAAAAGTCAGAGACATAATTCTGGGGATAGATGAGAGAGAGGCGGATGCTGTAATTCTTGATATTCCTAATCCTTGGGATGCCGTGAAAAATGCTTACGATGCTTTAAAAGTATCTGGTAGCTTCTGCTCCTATTCTCCGCTAGTAAATCAAGTTGAAAACACAGTAAAAGAGCTTAGGAGATATAATTTTATAGACATAAAGACATTCGAGAATTTGCAAAGAGAGATAGTAGTTGGGGAAAGGGGCACTAGACCCAACTTTGAAATGCTGGCTCATACCGGATATTTAACATTTGCAAGAAAGTTAAAGTAGAAAAAAATGTGCAGATTATTTGCAGTAATTGCAAAAGAGCCTAAAGCACTAAAGGAGTGGTTGATTGAAAGCAAGAATTCCATTTTAGAGCAGAGTAAAGAGCACCGTCACGGCTGGGGTTTGGCATGGCTCGAAAATAGGAATTTCAGAATTGATAAATCTACAACCCCTGCTTACAAAGATAAAACTTTTCTGGCTCTTGCTCAGATGATAAATTCAAAGCTCAATATTGTGCATATAAGAAAAGCAAGTGTCGGAACTATAAAACTTGAGAACAATCAGCCTTTTATAAGAGGAAAATGGGTTTTTACTCATAACGGCACCATTTCAAATTACAAAAAATTACTACCCTTAATTAATGTAAAACATTTGAGGGGCGAAACTGATAGTGAAGTATTCTTTCAGCTACTAATGAAGAATCTAAAAAAGCTGTGCGCTGAGAAAGCAATTTCTAAAACTGTAGCTGATATTGCCAGGCTTTGTAGGTACTCAAGCTTGAATTGTGTTTTTAGTGAAGGAGAAAAACTTTACGCACTGCGCATGTACAAAAAAGAGCCTTCTTATTATAGAATGAATTATTTAATGGCTGATGAGTGTGTAGTTGTAAGCTCTGAGAAAATAGGTAATGGAAAATGGGAAAAGATGAATAATCATGAGTTGATGGTTGTAGATAAAAAGTGTAATATTAAGAGAATTGCAGTTTGAGTAAAATCTGATTAAGAGCTATTGGATAGATGATTACTTCCTACGGTCTGCCTTTATCAAGATATTCTTTAAGTCTATCCATAACAGCTTTTTTACTTTTTGTGAATCTTCAAAAGCTGGGTAATCAAAATTAATTGAACTGAGAGAGACAGGTCTTTAAACAATTTATGACTTAAGGAATAGCGCTCCCCTCTGCTTAAGCGATTATTAGTAACAACCAGGATATCAATATCGCTGTCAGGAGTTGCGCGACCTTCTGCGTAGGAGCCAAAGAGAATAATTTTCTCAGGCTGAAGTACTTCAACAATTTTTTTATAATCTTATCAATATTTTTTGGTCTAACATTTTTATATTCTCAGTCGCCTCTCTCATTGATAAATGATATTTGCTGAGCTGTTTAAAAAGCTTCTTTAAGAAAGCTCATTCGATAAATACTTTATTCCCTGACAGAAAATATCTTAACCCTCTAAATTATTCTTTATTTTAAGTGATAGAAATGAGGTTTGCAAAAGCTCAGATTAAAAGAATAATAAAGAAGTCAGGCGCAAAGAGGGTTAGCAAAGAAGCTGTCTTAGCGCTTTCTCAACTTATAGAAGACAAAGCTTTAGAGCTTACTGCAAAAGCTATTACGTTTGCAAAATATGCAGGAAGGAGAACTTTAAAGAAGAGCGATTTCGAGCTTACTCAGCTAAAATGAAGTTTATTCTGTCTTCCTTTTTATTCTCTTAAAGATAACAACTGCAACTGCTACGACTGCTGCTATAACTATAAGTCCGATTATTCCACCAATTCAAAATCCCGTGAGAGTGGTTCACAAACTATTTTAATTCACACATGCATTTTTTGTTTAATGATACACGTTGTTTCTTGCTTCATAATTAAAGATAATAAAATATTGATTTTGAAAAGGAGCGATAGTGTAAGAACTTATAAAGGAAAGTGGGCAACTGTGTCAGGTTATATTGAAAGTAACGAAGAGCCTTTTGAAACTGCAATTAAGGAAATAGAAGAGGAAATAGGTTTGAAAGAAAGTGACGTAGCACTTGTTAGGGAAGGAAATTTGATTTATGTAAATGATGATTGGGTTGTGCATCCCTATCTGTTCAAAACGAGTAGCGATAAGATAAAAACTGACTGGGAACATGTGGAGTATAAATGGATTAAGCCCAAGGAGCTAAAGAATTACGATACAGTTCCTAAACTAAAAGAATCTCTGGAGAGCGTTCTCGGCTATGAGCTATAATTACATTAGATATCTTACTCCTGATACTAAGCCCTACGATGCTTTAGAACTTGCAAAAGAAACTGAAAAAATTGTATGTAGAAATAAAGCTAGAAAATATACTGCTTTTTATGCGACTGGCGTTTATGGTGGAATAGCAACTGGCTATACTGTTGGATGTTGCTTGCGCTGCTACTTCTGCTGGGTAGATTTTAGTAGAGATTTTCCTGAAAAATACGGCGATTTCTATTCACCTGAGCAGGCATTTGAAAATTTAAAAAAAGCAGCTTATAAATATGGCGTACGAAAACTACGCCTATCAGGTGCAGAGCCAACTCTTGGTAAAGAGCATTTGTTAGCTTTACTTGAACTAATAGAGCGCTCTGAATTTCCTCTTTTTATTTTAGAGACTAACGGAATTTTGTTTGGCTCAGACAGAGACTATGTTGCTAAAATTGCTAAATTTACAAAGCCTCATATTAGAGTTTCACTCAAAGCAGGCACTGCAAAAGATTTTGAAAGGAAGACAGGCGCTGAGCAAGAGAATTTTGAACTTCCATTTCAGGCAATTAAAAATTTGCTCAACTACAATGCGAGCTTTCACGTAGCTGCAATGACTGATAAAAGAATAATGAATAAAGAAGAGAGAGATTGCTTGATAAGGAGGTTATACGAGATTGACCCCAGACTTGTGAGAAGTTTAGAGGAAGAGGTTGTGGATCCTTATGATGCCACTCTTGCAAGATTGAAATTTGCAAATGTAAAGCTAGAGTTCTAATTTCTTTCTCGCTTCAACAATTTTCTTTTCAACTTCTTTTTCTACATTTTCAAACATAGAATTTCCATGAGCGTCTATTGCTACAATTAGTGGTCCAAAGTTCTTAGCTTCTAATACCCAAAGCGCTTCAGGCATTCCCAATTCATACCAATGCACGTCCAAAACCTTTGCAATTCCTTTTGCCGCTAAAACTGCAACGCCGCCTGTTAAAGAAAGATAAGCGCAAGAAAATTTTTTCATTGCTTCCTTTACCTCTTTACTCATCCCTCCTTTGCCTATAATAAAAGAAGGTCTAAAAAGCTCTATAAACTTAGGCTCAAGTCTGTTCATTCTCGTGCTTGTTGTAGGTCCTGCAGCTACAAGTTCCCAATGCTCATCTCTCTTTTTCATTATAGGCCCGCAGTGGAATATTGCAGAGCCTTTAAAATCTACAGGCAATCTTTCTTTTTTATCATAGAGTTCGAGCGCGTGCAAATGAGCCTCATCTCTAGCTGTATAAATAATGCCGTTTAGATAGACAGTATCACCAAGTTTTAGTTGTAATACGGTTTTTTCTTGTGCAGGTAGGTTAATCATGATTTCCATAGCTTTTACTTGAAAGAGATATTAGTGAGCTGAGACTTTAATTTATCTCACAGAGAAAAATAAGTAGCTGCGTACTCTCTAAATCCACTACTTACTTTTTCTTTTTCTAATATTAGCGTCAGTAATTATCCCCACGCCCACTAGTAAAAAAATCAGGGCTGCCATTAATCCCATTACATCTAGCGTCCCAAGCGCCCACCTCATAAAAGACACTCCCTCCCACTCCGTTGCATAAGTACAGGATACGTTTTTAGGGTTACCTCTGTTATCAAACACTATCCACCAGGTATCATTATGTGGTATTTCATATTCAAAGTACCCTCCTCTGCTATTAGTAGCTGCAATATAAAAGTGCTCAGAATCACAAACTATTACATGTGGGATTGCAGGAGTTGCTTTAAATTCACATTTCAAAACATCACCTTTTTTATAGTCACCCAGGTTCCACGAGGCCTGCGAGTTCGCCTCCACTACGCCTCTGGCCTTTTCGAGGGGAACTGTAATTTTAGGCTGGAATTCCAAGAGAATGAGCACTGCACCAACTATTAGAAATGCCGTGCCTAATACTATCGACGTTTTCCATCTCATATTTTTCCACCTACGAGACTTTAATTTTACCTCTACTCCCGCAGCTTGGACATTTGACTTTAATAGCTTTACCAGTGAGAATGACCTCAAACTCTGTCCCACAGGTTTTGCATCTAATTTTCTTTTTTGGCATCTCTGGTTTTGGTTTTGGCAACCCAACAACTAACCTAGGCCCTTCTTTAGGAGGTTTTAGCTCTGGCCCGTAGCGCGTCCATCTAAGTAAAGCTAGAGCATAAGCAGCGCAAAATAGTAGTGTAGCCACAATATCAAGAGCGCCTACAGCAGGCATCCATGAGCTTGAGTAGATAGCTTTTGCAAAATCCTTTCCACTCGCTGTTTCACTTAACGCAATGTTTATTATCCCTACAACTCCAAGCACAGCTGCTAGCCCGATACCGAAGCCGGCAGAAAGAATAATTTTTCCTTTCTTGTCTTGTAAGCCCATTACAAGCAGAGCTTTCCAAACTAAACCCAAAATTCCTATACTTACAATAAGTATTATTCCGTATTTGAAGAGCATTCCCCCAGAAGCTTCTACTGACATGCCCCTAAGAACAGCTCCTACCGCAAACAGCCTTAGAAAAAGAGGCCCGTAATGATTTAAAAGATAATTTATAAGAAAAATAACTCCTGCTAGCCCAGCATAAGTTTTATGCCTTCCGGCAAGCTCTTCACGATTTGAAACAATTCCTAGAAGACCTATAAGGAAGAAGATCGAAAGATAATAACTTATCGGTGAGTAAAATTCTAATGCTCCGAGAGGTGATAAAGTCCAAGGAATCGCATAAACGGAGATCACATAAATTAGGGTGCAGAACATTATTAGGAAAAGACCAATGCCTGTTGTAAGAAAGCCTTCTCGAATAGTGTAAGATCTGCGTTCTCTAAGGCTCACAAGGAGCGCTAGGAGAGCCATGAGCAGCAAAATAAACGAGAGTATAACCACAGCGAAGATTACTTCTATTGCTGGAACAAATCTTGGCACGCCTAGACCAAATAATGCTCCAAAGAGTAGCCAAAGCCCGAGTTTTGTTCCATACCCCCAGCCTCCATCTAGAATTTTCCAAAACAGTACAAATGCGAGAACCGCAGGAGTGATTAAAATCACAGCCCAGAGAAGCCATACAAACAGAGTTAGGAAAACAAACTCAAACATATTCTACTCTATTAGCTCCATAAATTCTAGCTGTAGCACGCCTAGCACACCAGCACTGAATATTAACAGCAACAGGCAGAGAGGCTGTATGGCAGTATGCATATTCTATGTTTACGCCTAGGCAGGTAGTTTTACCGCCAAGTCCCATGGGACCTATGCCAAGTAGGTTAATAGCTTCAAATAACTCAGTTTCTAATTGCGCTATTTCTTTGTCTTTGTGCCTTGTTGTGATAGCTCTAAGAAGAGCTTCTTTCGCTAGCTTTGGAGCAATATCTGCACTGCCACCGATACCGACACCAACGATAGTTGGCGGACAGGGCTGAGAGCCTGCCTTGATGACAGTATTGAGTATGAATTCTTTTATCCCCTTGATACCATGCGCTGGAGTGAGCATAGCCAAAGAAGACATGTTTTCAGAGCCTGCCCCTTTAGGGAGAGCTGTGATCTCCATAAAATCATCGCTTGAAAATCTATAATTTATGTAAGGCATTCTTTCGCCAACATTATCGCCGGGATTCTTCCTTGTAAGTGGGTCCACTGCATTAGGACGCAATGGCACAAGTTTAGTTGCCTCTCTAACGCCAGCTACTAAATACTTCTCAGTGTTAGGAGTTGGGTTGGTAACATAAAATATTATTATTCCTGTATCTTGGCACATAGGAAGCTCTAGTTCTTCAGCTAGCTTTATATTCTCAATAATAGCTTTAAGCTGCATTTTAGCTACATCTGAGATTTCGTTTTTATAAGCTTTTTCAAGCGCTTCTTTTACATCACTTGGAAGCTTGATCACAGCCCTTTTTAGCAGCTCTATAACTGTGGTTTTTATCAATTCTTCAGATACCATATTAGAATTATATCTTAATCAAATCAAATAAAAGTTTTGTTTGGAGGCGCTTCGGAAAAAAAAGAAAAAAGGGGATCAACCGTCAATATATATATATCAGAAGATACATTTGTTCTTTAGGTGATAAGATGGCAGCCCCACCAAAACCAAAATCTAAACTCCCAATAGTGATAGCAGTTGTAGTCGTGGTTGCAGTAGTAGTGATCGCATCGGCGCTTTGGCTGTTTGTGTTTAAGAAAGAGAAAAAAGAAGAAGGTGCACCAGGACCACCGCCAGCTCCGACAGTCGGTATAGTGTTTGACGTTTTATCTGCGACCAACGATGGAGAATATGTGAACATAACCTACCAGATTACATTCGTTTCGAGACCCGACGTGGGGTGGGGCGATATGCAATGTAAATTCTACGTAAACGGTGTCTCCCCACTAGGCGGATATTTCGGGATGAACGATGTTGACAATAATAACCGCGTGAGCTCTGGTGATACTATATCTATCACTGAGTTACGCGTGGAAACCGATGTTAACACAGGTGACTCTGTAAAGCTTGAGTTAATATACTTACCAACAAACGAGATAGCCGGTAGTCTAACAATATCCGCACCGTAAACATACCCTCTTTTTATTTTCTATTTTGCGGTCTTTCTGTTTATTCAGCCACTCGGTTTTAGAAATGCTGTTTTGCATAACTTAAATATCGTTTAACCCTATCTTCTACTTGGATCGGTTATTTGACAGATGCACAGGAGTGGAAGTAGCGACAGCACGGAGTTATGACGATTTTGACAACGAGGGGGTATCTTTCACCTGCGGATACTATCATAGTATTCGCCCCTCAAGATGGGAATTATAAATTAATAGCATTATATCAAGGCAGTATTGCATTCGAGAGCGAGCTTACTCACTACTAGAATTATTCTTCAATCTCACCAACAATCTCTTCAATCAAATCTTCAAGAGTGATTATGCCTATAGGCTTATCGTTTTCATCCACTATAATTGCAAGATGCTCTCTAGCTCTGCGCATTTTTCTAAGTGCTTCATCTGCACGCTCTGAGAACCTGAGCTTGAACGCAGGCTTCATAATTTGTTTAATCTGCTGATCTTTCTTTTTTAGCGCGTCTTTTACATTAACTATCCCGATAATATTTTCTTTTTCAACTGCATACACAGGCATTTTAGTTACCGCTTCTTTACCTGCAAGTTCTAAAAAATCGTCAACTGTTTTGCCAGCTTCAATACTAACAACTCTATCTTCAGGCACCATTATGCTAATGAGGGGTATTTGGTCAAACTCAAAAACTTCATGTATCATTTCACGCTCGCTCCTCTTTATACTACCCTGCTCTTCTGCAATTTCTAAAATAGTTCTCAACTCGCGCTCAGTAAGAGTTATTTTTTGTGACGGCAGCTCTCTACCAAATGCCTTTATGATAGAGTTGACAAGGTATGTGAAGCCTGCAGCTATAGGTGAGAAAAGTTTGGTAAAGCATGCAACAGGCTTAGCAATTCTAATAGCTAACTTTTCGTTTCTCATTGCAAATGCTTTTGGAGTAATTTCGCAAAATAATAAGATAATAAAAGTCATAATTACGGTAGCTACAGCGATTCCTATATTACCGAATATTTTTAGTGCGATTGCACCTGCAACTATAGAAGCGCATACGTTTACAAGATTATTACCTACAAGTATGCCTGTAACTAATTTATGAGGCTCTTTAAGTAAATTTTCTATAATTAAAGCTTGTTGCTCGCCCCTCTTTGCCCTTTCCCTTATTTTCACTCTGCTCACTGTTATAAGAGCCATTTCCGCAGCTGAAAAAAGTGCTGATAGTATAAGAAGGATTATCAGGAATATTATTGCAATAACAATCCAAAAATCGAGAATCATCTTTTTTTCTTTTTTAACCTCTTTTTGAGTTTAACTTTTATTCTGGGCTTTGGTTTGCGCTTCTTCTTGAGTTTTTCTTTTACACGCTCTAAAATTATTTTCATATTGATTGCATCGTGCTCTAAAAGTGGCGAGCTCGAAATTATACTGATATCGTATTTTTTCTCGATTAGCAACTCTGCCAAAGGCTCAAATTTCAAATCGCTTTTCTTTAAAGGCACTAAGTCTAATTCCTCGCCGTCTTCGTAAGTCACTCCTGAAAAATGACTGAAGTATTTGCGCTGACGAAGCACCCTTAGCTTTTCAAATATATCTGCAAAATCTTCTTTCTCTCTTAAGCAGCCATTACCTCTTGCATGAATATGTGCGAAATTTATCAAAGGCACTATACCACGGACCTTTCTGCAAATTTCAATTACTTCTTCTAAACTACCTATCAACGCTTGCTTGCCACTAGTCTCTATGGCAATTCTAAGTCCTTTGCACTTGCTTCTAGCAAAATTTTTTAATGTTCGTATGCTTTTTGTAGCTCGGTCTAAGCACTCTTTTTTATCCCTGCCATACATGCCAAGATGGACTATAAGCAATTCTGCGTTTAGAGCTTTTGCAAATACTGCTGAGCTTTGTATAACTTCAATACCCCTTTCAGCTTCCCTTTTACTAAGTCCTAAACTTGTATAGTAAGGCGCATGAACAAATAACGTTACTTTGTCCTTTTTAGCAGCTTTCTTTACTTCTTCAGTATCGATGTGCCATTCGCCGGGCCTTAAAATCTCAACTTCCATTATTTCCAAACCCTTGCCTGTCTCGCGCTTACCCAAATTAGCAGTGTCTTTTATACCTTCCACCAAAGTACGACCTTTGCAAGAAAGAGGTATTCCTGCTATACCGAAACGTATCATTCGAAGTTATATCCGCTGCCTCATATAAATAAATTTGGGGTGTTAAATAAAATCCTTGAAATAAAACTAATATACTGCAACGATATTATCTCATTTAATGCGCTTAAAAGTAGATTTAGCGCTAAAAAACTGTTCTCAGCTTTTAACACTAAGAGCCTCTACGCCAAAAAAAAGAGCTGAGTTAAAGGATTTAGGAATAATTTGTGACGGTACAGTTGGAATTAAAGACGGAAAAATAGTTGCTGTTGGAAAGGCTAGCGAGCTAAAATTAGATTCTAAAAAAGAAATAGATTGCTCTAATAAGCTCGTACTACCTGGCTTCGTTGATTGCCATACCCATCTCGTTTTTGCAGGTAGTAGAGAGAAAGAGCTTGAACTAAAACTGCAAGGCAAATCTTATATCGAAATTTTAGAAGCTGGCTATGGCATACACAGTACAGTAAGAGCTACCAGAAGAGCTTCTGCAGAAGAGCTTAAAACTCTTGCTGTTTCTAGATTGTGGAAAATGCTTGCGAATGGAACCACAACTCTAGAAGTTAAGAGCGGCTACGGTCTCGACCTAAAGAATGAGCTGAAATGTTTGAGGGTAATCAGAGAGTTGCAGAAACTCTCGCCTATTAATATTGTGCCGACTTTTTTAGTGCATGCAGTGCCTTTAGAGTACAAAGATCGTTCTGAAGAATATGTGCAATTGATAATTAATAAGCTATTGCCTGAGGTTGTAGCTGGGAAATTAGCTGAGTTTTGTGACGTTTTTCTAGAGAGAGGCGCTTTTTCTTTAGCGCAGGCACGAAATATTTTAAAGGCTGGTAAAAATTTAGGAGTTGCGCCAAAGCTTCATGCAGATGAATTTAACGATTTAAATGGCGCCGAGCTTGCTGCAGAACTAGATTGCGTTTCAGCTGACCATCTGTTAAAAAGTAATGAGAAAGGCATTAGAGAACTTGCGAAAAAGGATATTATTGGCGTTTTGCTCCCAGGCAGTTCTTTTACTAACTTCTTAGATTATGCAAACGCTCGAAAATATATTGAGCTAGGCTTGCCTATAGCGCTGGCTACTGATTTCAATCCCAACTGCTGGATTGATAGTCTAGGATTTGTAATTGCTTTAGCGTGTTATAAAATGAAAATGCTGCCAAGCGAGGCAATCGCTTCTTCTACCATCAACGCTGCTTTTGCGATAGGTAAAGAAAAAGTTATTGGTAGTCTTGAGGCTGGTAAAAAAGCTGATATCCTTGTAATGAGTACAGACAATTACAATAGTATTCCATATAGGCTGGGAAGTAATATTATAGAAAAAGTGATAAAGAGCGGAAAAGTTGTATTTGAAAGCTCTAAATAGCGCTTTTTCACCGTGCTATTATTGCTTACGCAAATTTTTTCATCTCCAAATGCTATTATTAACTAGTATGTCCGAAAGTGCCGAAGAAGAAGTGCCTCCAATATCAGTGTCTTCCAAATCAATGGAGTGGAATAAGACTGGTACATGGCGTACTTTCAAGCCAGTTCTTGACAATAAAAAATGCACTAAATGCATGCTCTGCTGGAAGTTCTGTCCTGAGGCATGTGTGGAGATATTAAACAACGAGCTTAAAATCAACTACGATTACTGCAAGGGCTGCGGTATTTGCTCTGAGGAATGCCCTAAAGGGGCTATTGAGATGGTTGAGGACCTATGAGGAAGGTAATTACTGGCAACTACGCATGCGCTTACGGCGCTAAGGCAAGTAACGTTGAGGTTATAGCAGCTTACCCTATAACGCCTCAAACTCAAGTTGTAGAGAAAATAGCAGAGTTTGTTAGTAACGGCGAGCTAAAAGCGCAATACATTGAAGTAGAGTCTGAGCACAGTGCAATGGCTGCATGTATAGGAGCAAGTATGGTAGGGGCAAGAGCTTATACCGCGACAAGTGCCCAAGGACTTTTATTGATGCATGAGATGTTACACTGGGCTGCAAATGCTCGTTTGCCTATAGTCATGGCTAATACTAACAGAGCTTTGGCGCCTCCTTGGAGTATATGGAGCGATCAGCAAGATAGTATTTCGCAACGCGATACAGGCTGGCTGCAGTTCTACTGTGAAAGCAACCAAGAAGTATTCGATACTACTATTCTTGCATATAAAGTTGCAGAAAAGGTATCGCTTCCTGCAATGCTTGTTCTAGATGCTTTTATTCTATCACATACTGCAGAGCCTGTCGAGATTATTGAGAGCGCTCACGATTTTTTAAGTCCTTACAACCCTAAATATAAGTTAGATATAGATAATCCCTGCAGTTTCGGGCTACTTACTAAGCCGGAAGGTCCCTATTATGAGTTCAAATATAAAGCTGCAGAAGCTATGGAAGAGAGTAAAAGAGTTATAATAGAGGCGGAAAGAGAATTTGAAAGAAGATTCGGTCGTTACTATGGGCTTGTTGTGCCGTATCGCTGCGAAAATGCCGACATCCTTATGGTCGCTTCTGGAGCGATCGCAAGTAGTTGTAGAGAAGTTATAGACAAGTTTAGAGCTGAAGGTGTAGACATTGGGCTTGCGCGTATAAGGACTCTAAGACCTTTCCCGAGCGAAGAATTAGTAAAGCTTTGTAAAGATGTTAAAGTTTTAGGAGTGCTGGATAGAAACTTTTCTTTTGGCGCTGAAGGAGTATTCTGCACAGAGACTAAATCTGCAGTTTACAATTCAAACTACCATCCAATAATAAAAAACTACATTATAGGACTTGGTGGAAGAGACGTACTTATTAAAGATCTCGAGGCTATAGTGAAGGACTTGATCAAAGTGAAGAAAGAAGGTCTTGACCGTGAGAGAAAATGGATAGGTCTGATAAAATAAAATTAACTTTGCCTAAAGAGGAGTGGCTTGGACACGGTAATTTAGGCTGTCAGGGCTGTGGAGGAACGCTTGCCTTAAGATACACTCTAAAAGCGCTAGGCAAAAGAGTAATTATAACGATACCTGCATGCTGTTGGGCTGTAATTGGAGGCTTCTTCCCCTTTACTGTATTCAAAGTACCTTCTACCCAGATAGCATTTGAAGCAACCGGTGCTTGCTGTGCAGGTATAGAAGCAGGTTTGAAAGCAAAAGGTATTGAAGATGTTACCGTGCTTGGCTGGGCTGGCGATGGAGGTACAGCTGATATAGGAATTCAGGCTTTGAGTGGAGCTGTAGAGAGGAATCATAATTTTCTATATATTTGTTACGATAACGAAGCTTATATGAATACAGGCGGGCAGAAAAGTGGCTGTACGCCGTTAGGTGCTAGAACCACGACTACGCCTGTCGGTACTAGAGGGTATTGGAAGAAGAGCTGGAAGAAGAACATGCCCGAGATTATGGCAGCGCATAAAATGCCCTATGTAGCCACTGCATGTATCTCTTATCCAGAAGATTTGATTAAAAAAGTAAAGAAAGCGTCAGCTATACAAGGACCAAGATATATCCATATACTTGCACCGTGCCCTACTGCATGGGGTTATTCGCCTGAAAAGACTATCGCAGTTGGTAGATTGGCAGTAGAATCTTGTGTTTTTCCGCTCTACGAAATAGAAAACGGAATTTACAAAATAACAAAGAAGCCTACGAAGAAAATTCCTGTTGAGGAATATCTTCTTTCGCAAGGCAGATTCAAGCATTTGCCGAACGAGCTAATTGAGTTCATTCGGAAAAATGTAGATAAAGAATGGGAAGAATTGTTGAAGAAAGAGCAACATTAGGCAAATCAATTAGTTAATATCCTTCTGATCAAGTTTGCATATTCTTCTATTCTTTTTCTTTTCCCCTGAAGGGCTTCTTTTATTTATTTTTCCAGACCGGTTTCCTCTTTTCCAAAAACGCTCTCAAACCTTCTTTTGCATCTTCAGTTTTCATTAGTTTGTTTAAATACAAATCTTCAATCTTTTTAATTGCGTTGTCATAACTCAGCCCTGCAGTATCGTAAATTGATCTTTTGGCTAGGTGTAGTACAACAGCGCTATTAGTAATGATTTTTTTAATAAACTCGTCAGCAAGCGCATCAAAATTCTCCGCCGGCAGGACAATATTTATCAGCCCAAGTTCTTTTGCCTCGTTCGCTGTGATCGTTTCGCCTGTTAGAATAAGTTCTAATGTTTTTTTAATACCAGTCAGTTTTGGAAATATAATCGCAGCAATAGGCGGGAGCACTCCCACTTTGATTTCAGGCTGACCGAATTCTGCTTTTTCAGAGGCAACAACCAAATCGCAAAATAGGGCAAGTTCGCACCCGCCACCTAACGCCACACCGTTCACTAAAGCTATTGTGGGCGCTTTTGTTAAGCTTAAATTTTTAAACATTTCATGAAAAACTTTTATCATCTTATCGACTTTTTCTTCTGTATGGTCCTTTATGTCAACTCCTGCAGAAAACGCTTTTCCGTGAGCTGCAATAATTACTGCCCTTAAATTACTATCATCGCAAAATCTGTTCAAAGCAATATTGATTTCTTCCAACATTTCGATATTGAGAATATTCAAAGGCGGCCGGTTTAAAATTATTTTAACTTTGCTTTCGTCGCGCTCGATAGCGATATTTTTAAACTCGTTACTCATAATATTACTATCCTATTCTCCTTTGAACTCAGGCTTCCTCTTTTCCATAAAAGCCTTCATACCTTCAACTTTGTCTTTCGTAGAAAATGTTAAGCAAGCTGTTTCAAGTTCGTATGCTAACGCCTGTTCTAACGGTGCTTCTAGCCCTATATTTATTGCAGACTTAGCCAGTCTGATCGCTACAGGAGCTTTGCTAGCTATTTTTTTAGAGAGCTTCATTGTTTCTTCCATAAGTTTTTCAGCAGGAACAATTTTATTTACGAGCCCTATTCTTTCAGCTTCTTTTGCATCTATTATCTCGCCTGTAAAAATAAGCTCCTTTGCTTTGTTCCTTCCAATTAATCTGGGTAAGCGCTGTGTGCCTCCAAAGCCTGGGTGTATTCCTAGCCCTACTTCCGGCAGACCAAATTTTGCATCTTCAGATGCTATTATAATATCGCATGCTAATGCTAGTTCGCAGCCCCCTCCTAGAGCAGGGCCATTGACAGCAGCGATAACAACTTTATCTAAATTTTCAATTTGTTTAAGGGTAGCTTGCCCTAATTGAGTGAACTCTCTTGCGCTTAACGGCGTTTTTTCAATCATTTCTGCTATATCAGCGCCTGCAACAAATGCTGTACCTTCGCCGGTGATTATCACAACATTTGTACTTTTATCTTCTTTGAGTTCAGCTAGAGTAGTTTTTAGATCAGATAGAACTCTCGTATTTAGTGCGTTCAATGCCTCAGCTCTTGATATTACAATTATCCCTATACCGTCCTTTTTCTCAAATTTGACGCTTCTAATATCCCAAGGCAAGCCCGACTTCGCTTGCCTTTCTAAAGATTCCTGGAGTTTAATACCTTGCTTTTCCGCAAATTCAACTGCAAGTTCGTATGCAGTCTGTATTCCAATCGAATTCATCATTGTGA
>JASEFT010000015.1:0-4894 GCA_030018475.1 Candidatus Thermoplasmatota archaeon | reverse complement strand
CGCAAATTCAACTGCAAGTTCGTATGCAGTCTGTATTCCAATCGAATTCATCATTGTGAAAGGGCCTGCCTTCCATCGCAGCCCAACAGTTGCACCCCTGTCAATATCCTCTCTAGTTGCAATTCCTTCGTCCGCAATCTGGCAAACAATATTAAAAATCAAGCCTAGAAATCTCTTCTTTATTATTTCAACTTGCGCTTCGTTTATATCGCCTTCCAAATTCCATTTTTGATTTGATTCAAATTGCATTCTCAGTGCTTTGGCTGGCTTATAAAACTCGCCTAGAGCTTTGTACAGAGCTTCTTCGGAATGATATGCAATCGCTACCCCTGTAGCATTCATTAACTCGAACGGCCCAAGTTTTATTCCAAACACTTCTTTCGCAGCATGCTCTATCGTAGGAATATTTGAGATTCCTTCTCCTAAAATTTTACAAGATTCGTTTAGAAACGGTACGAAAAAGCGATTCACTGCAAAACCAGGCGCGTCTTTCGCTCTGATAGGTATTTTGCCTAGTTTCCAGCACAATTCTAAGGCTGTTTCAAGTGTCTCTACAGAAGTTCTTTCGCCAGGAATAACTTCAATTAGTTTATTAATTGCTGCGGGATAGAAAAAATGCAACCCTATAACTTTGTCTTCTCGAGCCGTTACTTTCGCCATTTCGGTAATGCTTAATGTTGAGGTATTTGTAGCAAAAATTACAGATTCGTTGCAAACTGCACTCATCTTTCTGAACAATTCTTTCTTTGCAGCTATATCTTCAAAAATTGCTTCTATTATTAAGTTTGAATCTTTAACTGCGGTATTCAAATCGGTCGTAACAGAGATATTTTCTAGAATATTTTGCATCTTTTGCTCTGTTAGCTTGCCGCGCTTTATACTATCTTCAAGCGCTACTTTGATTCTTTCAACTGCTTTTTTCACAAATTCTTCTTTGATATCCATCATAGAGACTCTTAAGCCAGCTTGAGCGCAACTCTGCGCTATACCGGCACCCATAGTTCCTGCCCCAACAACGCATATCTTCTTAATATCGCTAATTCTCATATCGAGCTCCACGCTAAGGAATTGCTATTGCCCTGATAAGTGTTGGCTCGCTGCGCTCTAGCAGTTCAAACCCTTTATTTATTTCTGTAAGCTCGAATTTGTGTGATACAAGTTCTTTCACTTTGATTTTGCCGTACTTAATCATATCGATTAGCTTTGGGTAATCTTGCAGCCCGCAACCCAGCGAGCCTATAATCTCTATTTCCCTAAACATTAATCTAGCAGCGTTAATTACAATATCTTTATCTGTATAACCAACGACTACTACGCGCCCGCCCCATCTTACGGAGTTATACGCATGCTGAATTGTCTCTGGATTGCCAATAGCCTCTATTGCTATATCTATACCTCTTTCACTTATTTTTCTAAGCTTTTTAGGTAGATCGCTTTCCTTGCGCGCATTAATTGTTTCTACAGCGCCGAACTTTTTTGCCAATTGTAGCTTTTCATCAAATACATCTATCGCAATAACGCTCGCTCCAACTGCACTTGCCATTTGAACAGTCGCTAATCCTATGCCGCCGCAACCGAATACAGCTACAGTATCGCCAGCCTTAACCTGCGCTCTGGTTATTACTGCATGATAAGGTGTAGAGAGAGCATCTGAAATGATACAGCCTTCCTGTAATGGAATTTCATCTGGAAGATGGAATATATCGCTTGCCGGTACAGCTATATACTCTGCGAAGCCACCATCCCTGTGATTCCCGACCATTATCTGATTTGTACAAATTGTGCCCCTACCGATTCTGCAAAAGAAACACTTTCCACAAGCAAAAACCGGCGGAATAAGCACCTTGTCACCTTTACTAAAATTCTTTACATTTTCGCCTACACTTTCAACGATACCGCTTATCTCATGTCCTAAGATTATCGGCGGTTTTTTAAACGTCGGCGTCCCATGTAAATAATGCAAATCAGTTCTACATAAGCCTGTAGCAGCTACCCTTACCAGTAGCTCGTTATTAGAATATGTTGGTATAGGCACTTCTTCTATTTTTAATCCCTGCTCCTTTCCATAGAATACTGCCGCTTTCATAGTCTGTAAAAAGCTCTCGAAGTATATAATTTTATTTTTGGAAGAGCTCAAACCCCAATAACGTATATATATCCACGAATCTTTTACTAGATTGGGTGGAAGAAGCATGGAGAAAGTTGAGCATAAGTTTGAAGAAATAATCTATGATGTGAAAGACTGGGTGGCAAGAATAACAATAAATAGACCGAAAGTTTACAACGCCTACAGTCTTAAAACTTTAAAGGAGATTTGTGAAGCGCTCCACAATGTTGTATGGGATGGTAAAATTGCAGTTGCAGTAATAACAGGCGTTGGTGATAAGGCATTTTGTACGGGTGGAGATGCCAACGAATACGCAACAGAGTACCCTAAAAAGCCACATGGCTTTTGGCAATGGTGGGAATTTTACGAGCGCATGCTTTACCTTATAAGAAACTGCGGTAAGCCTGTGCTCGCCAGAATAAATGGTGTTGTTGCAGGCGGTGGCAACGAAATAAATTTAGCTTGCGATCTTTCAATAGCTGCTGAGCATGCGCGCTTCATTCAGCCCGGTACCAGAGTAGGTAGTGTATCTGCAGGTGGTGCAACCCAGTGGCTACCTTTGGCTATAGGTGAGAAGCGCTCAAGATGGATGGTAATGGTTGGCGATGAAATTGACGCTAAAACTGCATTAGAATGGGGCTTGGTAAATAAAGTTGTACCTTATGAAAAGCTTGATGAAGAAATAGCTCAGGTATGCAATAAATTAATAAATAAAATGCCTGATTGCTTAAGATATACAAAAGTCCAATCTAATTTCTGGGGTGATTTGGCTTGGACTACATTGGCACATGCACGCGATTGGCTCACTATTCATTATGCTACCGAAGAACCTCTTGAAGGATTTAGTGCGTTTTTAGAGAAGCGCCAGCCTAATTTTAAAAAATTTAGAGAGCTTGCAGCGGAAGGCAAAGCTTATGAATACAAATGGGGCGCGCCCATAGTTACATGCCCAGAATGTAAGACAAAGAATCTTCCTGAGAGCTTTAAATACTGCGGTAACTGCGGCGCTAAACTGAGATGATTACGAAAATGAGCCAATCGTTCAGAAACCTGTAGAAGAATTCAACGGCTCCCAAACTATCCAGTTTTTGTCCAAGTAGCTTGGTTATTTGATAACTGTCACCGTTTTAGACTATATACAATTCTATCTTCTGGAAGCTGTTCTACTACAATTCTAAGTTTCATACCGATTTCCAAATTCTCTTCTTTAATACCTCCAAGCCATGCCAGCAGTTTACCGCCTTCCTCAAGCTCTGCAACAGCAATTGTATATGGAACAAAATTTTCAAAACCGGCTGGAGCTACGTGTACAGTAGTATAAGTAAGTAGGGTGCATTTGCCACTTAATTCAATCCATTCCATCTCGGTTGACATACATTTAAAACAATCAGCTTTCGGCGGAAAATAAACTGAGGAGCATTTTTTACATTTAGTTGCTTTGAGCTTGCCATTCTTCAAATGCTCTACAAACTCTGAAACTTTTGTGAAAGGGACAAAACTTAGTCTTCCAAATTTTTCAAATACCATCTTCTTATCTTCTGTAAATTGTTACGAAGCAATATTGTCCTATGCCACCTACATTATGAGTTAGCCCTATTTCAGCATTTTTTACTTGTCTATTACCAGCTTCGCCTCTGAGCTGCTTTGTAATTTCTACAGCCATTGAGACGCCAGTAGCGCCTACCGGATGACCTTTTGCTTTCAAACCGCCATCTAAATTCACAGGTATTTTGCCACCTAGATAGGTCTGCTTCTCCTCTATCAATTTACCACTTTTACCTTTATCGCAAAATCCAAGATCTTCATAAGCTAGGAGCTCGGCTATTGTAAAGCAGTCATGAACCTCAGCGACATCCAGATCTTTAGGACTGATGCGCGCTTGTTTATATGCCTGTCTTGAAGCCTCAACAGTGCTAGAAAGGCTTGTAAACGAGTCTCTCCTAAGAATGGATGTGGAAGCAGAGGCGCAGCCCTGTCCTACTATCCAGACAGGCGTATCTGTAATCTTTTTCGCTCTAGTTTCGTTTGCCAAAATAACACATGCAGCGCCATCAGCGTTAGAGCAACAATCGTATAATTTGAGAGGCGAGGCAATGAGCTTTGAGCCAAGAGCCTTTTCTAGAGTTATTTCTTTTTGAAACATTGCGTTTGGATTCATAGCGCCGTAATAATGGTTTTTTACAGCTACCATTGCGAGCTGCTCTTCAGTGGTACCGTACTTTTTCATATGGGCTGTTGCATATAGCGCATAGTAGCTTGGAAAAGCAGTTCCAAAATTCGATTCCCATTTCACATCGCCTACTCTACCCATTAAAGCCAGTATCTCAGCTGTACTCAATTCTAGCATTTTCTGAGAGCCGAGCACTGCGACAACGTCATGCATGCCTGATTTTATCATTGAGTAAGCTGTTCTTAGCCCTGCGCTACCTGAAGCGCAAGCAGCTTCTACCAGATACGTTGGCTGGGGATTGAGGCCGAGATATTCTGCTATCACGCCAGCTAAGGAGCGCTGCTTGTGATATTCTGGCGAAGAGCATATCACGGAAGCATTTATTTCGCTATTAGTGAGTTTTGCATCATCTAGCGCTTGCTTGTACGATTCGAAAGCCAGTTCCTCTACAGAAGCATCGTTTCTATTTCCAAATTTCCCATGACCAACGCCTACAATTCCAACTTCCATATTAATCAGTAGGTTGCAAAATTGTTCTTTGAGTAGATAAATATTCTGAAAGTGTAAAGTAAAGCAACATTTGCAACGTTTTTATAAGCTGAAGGGGCGCTTCACCC
>JASEFT010000014.1:10204-24923 GCA_030018475.1 Candidatus Thermoplasmatota archaeon | reverse complement strand
ATAAAATGGGTATTGCATTCTAAATATAAATACAAGCAGGGTAAACCTGGAAGACCACCAAACAGCCCGGTAGGCATGATTTTGTCAATGGTTTTAATGCTCGTAAAAGATTACTCAACTCGTGACATAGAAGCATTTCTTAGACGAGATAAGTTCTGGAGAAGGTTGCTCGGGTTTAAAAAGAAAGAGCCCGACTATACTTCTTTCTCTGATTTTCTAGAGAGGATAGGTATTGATACTTTTGCAGAGGTTTTTAGGATATTACTACAGCAATTAGTAGACATGGGCGTGATGCAATCTGATATGGTTGCTGTAGATTCCACTATAACTCTTGCAACCAGAAACGACCATTATGCAAGATGGACTAAAATCAGAAATAAAGAATATTTTGGCTACAAAATTCACATTATTCCGATTTTTTCGCAGATGAGCGATAAAATTGATAAAAGTTTTGAGTAAATCAGAGATTGCAAGCAGTTTTTCGCAAATAATTATTTAGGAGACTGGAGAAAACACAATTTCTTTTGCAGAATGAGCTTTTTATATTACTCCCTGTTCATTTCTTTACACAGCAAATCGATTGCAAATCGACATCTAGTATTTCAAGCAGGAATTTCTCTTCAGGCCAGGGGTCTTGAATTTTTATAATCCAATCCTTTTGATGTTTGGCCTTGATGTATCCAACTGAGAGATATTCGAATTTACGAAGTACCTTCCTTGCACTCATTTTCATGCCTTTACGTTTGCAAAGTAGTTCTATGATAGAATATATCATAAGTGCTATGATAGTAATCATGACCAATGCTTTAATTCTGTTTTCTTTATGGAGAAATATTGGTCTAATTTTCAAGGTGCTTTTCAGAACCTTCACTCTATTTTCTATGGAGATATTACCTTTGTATCTTTCTAATACCTCCTCTGGTGTGTAATCGTAATCATTTGTTATTAGTACGTACATCCCATCTATTCTTTCATCTTTTTGGAGGAGCGTTTTATTCAACTCGTATTTCATGCTGAGTTGCCCCTCACTGCTTTCCAGAGATGGTTTATAGTATTTCCATACGTTCTTATGTTTGATGCTTAGTTTTACTAATCTTTCTTTAACATAATCTCTATTTTTGTGTTTGCCAGTATTTAGTTTACTGTTGATTTTTTTTAAATCTTTTTCCAATCTTTCTAGTTGTTTATTTCTAGCTTTCCTTCTTCTATCTTCGAGTTTGTTGCTATACACGATGATTGCTCTGTACTCTTTACCAAATGTGTATTTTGTATCTAGTGTTTTGAATCCCTTTTTCACTTCCTTGAACTTTGAGAGGTCCAAATTTAACAGGAAATCTCTGAGTTTTTCAGTTCTTGCTAGTCCTACTATAAATCTTATACCGTCTTCCTCGATTTTAATCAAAACATCTTTGGAGACTGTACCTCTATCTTGGATTATTAGTAATTTGCTAGGTTTTAATTTACTTTTCAATGCCTGCATGTTTTTCATAACGGTCTTTATATCCGGAGTGTTACCGTCATAAACATCATAGTGTAAAGGTACCGCCCCTTCACCAGAAACATTTAATCCCAGGTTAATCTGTTTCTTACCAACTTTCTCATCTCTGTTATATCCAAGCTTTGCCTGCTCACACTTTTTCATCTCACCCTCAAAGTATATCGAAGTGACATCATAGTATATGAGGTCTAGTTTTATATTGTGCTTTCGTGCGGCATTGAGTGCAATCTCTCCATATATCTTCTCTAGATTCTCAGAAACTGCATCCAGGGTTCTACCGATAACGTCATCATTGAGCCTCTTAGGGTCTACTTTGTAAATATCACTCACTATTGTTTTCTTTGCCCACTCTTCAATCTCATACAATGGTTTTGGTGATTGTAAACGATTTAGCACGAGAATCTCAAAAACATCACCGTGTGTTAAATCATCGTACTTTTCTTTCCTGCAAATGCTATCTACGGTCTCTTTTACGTTCAATCTATCCAAAAATCTCTTTACTACAATAGTAGAACCTAATCGTTTTGTGAAAAATTGTTCTATATCTTGTTGCAACACGCCCATCCCAACCTATTAATCTTATCTGATCCTCTCCCCTTAACAGGTATCCCATACGTTGTTCATAAAGGTTTAGCTAAGGTTCAAAACATCGATGTGCGAAATGTCGGTTATATAGAAAAAGATGGGGCATAGAAACAGGCTATAGAGTTAAAGACAAAGTTTTGGGTAAAACATGCTCAGTGAGCTATGTGGCTCGCCTACTACTTATGTTTCTCTCAGTCTTGCTTTACAATTTTTGGACTCTACTGAGAATATTAAAGCCGCCTTGGACCAAAGTCTATAAAAGATTCACACTAAACAAGCTTAAGAAAATACTCAGAGAATGTATTGAGCTTGTGGATTAGTAGTTTGGGGGAGAGGAGAAAAAGGGGTGGCGAGTCGGACAAGGCATAGCAGAGGCTATCTCTGGATATCTAAAATCCAGCCAGAATCACAACTTCTGAAACAAAAATTAGCTGTTAAAATAAGGGTAGCAAACTCAATAGATGCTATCTTCTAATTACTGAACGGTAAAAGAAACAATATTTTAGTAAACCTTCGGAAGTACTGAAAGCTGAAGAATCTTTAATACCCAGCTAGCTAATTTATCTCAAATGCATCATTATCCTACCGGCATTGCAAAATTGCCGTTGCACTACGGCACCGCGCCAAGATGGCTATTCCAAAAAATGGTGAAGCTTGCAAGTAGTATAGCAAGTGTTATTGTGGAAGAGCATTCAGCAGAAGAATTTCTTCGTAAAATTTCAGACCCTTTCTGGTTCCAATCATTTGCTTGTGTGCTGGGCTTTGATTGGCACTCCAGTGGCACTACTACAGTTACATGCGGCGCTCTTAAACTAGCTTTAAAACACGACGAACATGGTGTGGCGGTTGCAGGTGGTAAAGGAAAGGTAAGTAGAAAAGCGCCTGAAGATATAGAGGCAATAGCAAGTTTTTTTGATTTAGATGCTGAGAAATATAAATATACAAGTAGAATAACCGCTAAGGTAGATAATGCCGCTTTGCAAGATAGGCATCGGCTCTATCACCATTCTTTCTTCGTAACGAAGAGTGGCAAATGGGCTGTTGTACAGCAGGGTATGTATCCAGCTGAGCAGACTGCGCGCAGATATCATTGGCTATCTGAAAATATAAAGGATCTAGTTATTGAGCCTCACACTTCAATACTCGGGGATACAAAATTGAGAAAAGTGCTGAATATGACCTCGCGCATGAGTGAAGGAGCTAGAAAACTGAGTGTGGATTTAGTAAAAGAAAATCCTAAAAAGCTAGAGAATTTAATAAAATCGATTCGTAAGCCTTACCAGAAAGGTCTTGAGAATTTCCGCGTGCTAAATACTAAAAGATTAGCGCTTTTAGAAATGCCTAAAAACATTAACTGGGATTCTGTAAAAAGAGCTTACGACATTCAGCCAAGCAATTACGAAGAGCTTCTAGCAATTAGGGGGATAGGCCCTAAAACTGTACGTGCTCTTGCATTAATCTCAGACCTTGTTTATAATGAGAAGCCATCTTGGCAAGACCCTGTTAAATATTCTTTTGCGGTTGGCGGTAAAGACGGAGTGCCTTATCCTGTAGATAGAAAAATAATGGATGAGACTATTGCAGTATTAGAGCAAGGTATAGAAGAGGCTAAAGTAGGTAGCAGAGAAAAATTAGAAGCTATAAAAAGACTTAAAGGCTTTATAAAATGAGCGAAGAAAAAGTAAAACTCATCGTAGAGAATTTAGAGCCTTACTCAAAGTGGCTCGAACTCGAATATAGGCACTGTACTGAGCTCTGGGATAAAGTAATATTTACAAATGTAAAAGACGCTAAATTGAAAGAGTGCCTTAGAAAGCTTAGTAATGTAGAAGTGCTGGAAGAAAGTGTTATTGAGCTCGAGCATAAAAAAAGGATTGTTTTAGATCCTTTAGCTAAAAGGGCACTAACCAGAGCCGATTACGATGGTATTGAAGAAATTGTGATAGGCGGAATTCTAGGCAATGAAAAACTCACAGGCAAAACCAAACTCTTAATTACTGATAGATTAAAAAAGTCAGATACCAAAGCTAGAAATTTAGGTAAGTCTCAGCTTTCTATAGATATTGCTGCGTTTGTTGCAAAACTTGTCTATCTAGGCATGGGATTGAAAGATATTGACATTGCTGACGAGCTTGAAATCTTATTTGATAACAGCTACTCGATAATTCTCCCTTATGGCTATCCTATAATTGGTGGAAATGTTATAATCACGCCTAAACTCGTAGACTATCTTTCCAGCCAATAAAAAATCTTTAATACCCTACTAGCAATTATAGTATTTGGTGAGTTTATGCTAAAAGTAGGAATCAAAGAAGGTAAAATATTCTGTCCTGGCGCAGGGATGATTGTAGACTCTAAAGGTTGTGAGCACTGCAGATTTAGGAAATCGATTACTCCAAGCTACATAGAATGCTCTTTTGATGAAATAAGGTTCGGTACTGAGTACATTGCAAAAAAATAAATTGCTACTTGTATTCGTAGAACCCTTTGCCTGATTTCCTACCTAAGTAGCCTGCTGAGACCATTTTTTTAAGCAAAGGGCATGGCCTGTACTTGGAGTCGTTGAACCCTTTATAGAGCACATCCATTATATAAAGGCAAGTGTCTAAGCCTATTAAATCTGCAAGCTCTAAAGGGCCCATTGGATGATTCATACCGAGCTTCATAACGCTATCTATAGCTTCTTTGGTTGCAACCCCTTCCATTACACAATAAGCAGCTTCATTGATCATTGGCATAAGAAGTCTGTTACTCACAAAGCCTGGGTAATCGTTAACTTCTATAGGTACTTTGCCCATTTTCTCGGCAAGCTCTTTAATTGTTTTAGCAGTCTCTTCGCTTGTTCGTAAGCCTTTTACAACCTCGACTAATTTCATTAAAGGTACAGGATTCATAAAATGCATCCCTATAAATTGAGCTTGCCTTTTAGTAGCGCTTGCTAACTCCGTAATAGGTATTGTAGAAGTATTGCTTGCGAAAATGCAGTAAGGCTTGCAAATAGCATCAAGCTCTCTAAACAATTTCTTCTTCTCATCAACATTTTCTACAATCGCTTCTATTATTACCTCACAATCTTTTACATGCTCCAGATCAACGGTACCTTTTATTCTTTTCATTATTTCTTCCTTTTCATTTTCACTCAACTTGCCCTTCTCTACACCCTTAGCTAAAAATTTATCTATTCTATCGATGCCGCTTTTTACAAATTTGTCATCTATATCTCTTATTATCACTTGATAGCCTGCTTGCGCACTAACTAAAGCAATACCGTGCCCCATAACGCCAGCGCCTATTACACCTATTTTAGTTATCTCCATATTTATCAACCTCTTCACAATCTTTCAACAATCATAGCAACAGCATTACCTCCGCCTAAACATAGAGTTGCAAGACCTCTCTTTTTGTTTCTATCTTTAAGAGCGTAAATGAGAGTAGTTAAAACTCTAGCCCCGCTAGCTCCTATTGGATGGCCTAGCGCTACAGCGCCACCGTGAACATTAAATTTATCGTCAGGTATCTCGAACTCTCTTTGAATAACGACACTAGCGCTAGCAAAAGCTTCGTTGTGCTCTATCAAATCTATATCTTCAATTGCAAAGCCGGTTTTAGCAAGTAACTCTTTAACAGTAGGTATAGGAGCTTCCATTACATTTTCAGGCTCTACGCCAGAAGTGTGATAATCTACAATTTTAACTAAAGGCTTTAATCCAAGTGCATTTGCTTCCTCAGAACTCATCACAACAAGTGCACTAGCGCCGTCGCTTATCTGTGATGCGTTGCCAGCAGTAATCATACCGTCAGGTTTAAACACAGGCTTCAACTTAGAAAGCGCCTCAATAGAAGTGTCTTCTCTTATACCTTCATCTTTATCGAAAACTATCGCAGGACCTTTCTTTTGAGGTATCTCAATTGGCAAAATTTCAGATTTGAATTTACCTTCCTTAGTTGCTTTTGCAGCTAATTGATGGCTCCTTAACGCGAATCTATCTATTTCGTCTCTTGTAAGTTTAAATCTTTCCGCAATTCTTTCGCCAGTAATACCCATATGAAAGTTATTATAAATATCCCAAAGGCCATCTAAGACCATTGCATCTATAATTTTTCCGTCACCAAGCCTATAACCGGAGCGCGCTTTGTCAAGTAAATAAGGTCCTCTAGTCATGTTCTCCATACCGCCTGCAACTACAATCTTAGCATCCCCCACTTTTATAGCCTGCGCTGCAAGCATTACTGCTTTCAAGCCTGAGCCACAGACTTTGTTTATAGTGAAAGCCCCTACATTTTTAGGTATTCCTGCACCTAACGAAGCTTGCCTCGCTGGATTTTGCCCTAGCCCAGCGCTAACGACAAGTCCCATTATTACTTCATTAACCTGCTCAGGAGATAAATTACTCCTTTTCAAAGCCTCTTTAATCACCAAACTGCCGAGCTGTGGTGCAGGAAAATCTCTTAACGAACCTTCAAACTTTCCTACCGCAGTACGAACCGCGGATGTTATTACTACTTCCATCTCCTATTCCTCCAGACGGTATTAGATATAGTAATGAGAAGATATAAAATTTTTTGACAAGCAAATGATATATCCTAAAAATCCCATATTCTTGTTGGAGAGAGAAGGCCGGGATGGGGTAGCCTGGTATCCTGTGGGACTGTGGATCCCTAGACCCGAGTTCAAACCGAGCTAATCGCTCGTTGAAAATCTCGGTCCCGGCCCTCTGCAACGCAATGAAGCTTAAAAAAATTATTAAAGATAAGACTCAATTCATAAGGAAAAAAATTGCAGATTTTGAGCGCAGGAGCACGTATCATACTTTCTTTGTGAACATTATTGCTGTGCTTGTTACTCTCCTCTTGTTTGAAGCTGTGTTTCTTTTAGCTACTGAGGTAGTAATACCTAAAGTCGCAAACGTAGAGCCTTCTAACTCACTTTATCCAATACAGGTTTTAGAAGTAAGAATTGTTCACTTCGTTCACAGAGCTTTAGGCTATCCAATAGAGATAAAAAACGAGCTTGATATTTCCTATTGCTCTCATCAATTCAGAAATGGAGAACTTTCTATGAGTATTCAAGCGCCTTGCGCAGGAATACACGAAATTGTATTTATTTCCGCTCTTATCACAGGGTTTAGAGGTGTACCGCGCAAGCTAAAGCTCAAATGGATCGCAACTCTAGGAGCAGTGCTTTTTATTGAGAATCTTATTAGAATATTAGTGCTCTACCCTATTGCACTGCGGGTTGGTGAGGATGCTATGTGGTATAGCCATTACATTTACTGGAAATACGGTCATTTGGCGATAATATTAACGTTATTCGTGCTCTGGGTTTTGTTTGTAGCGAAGAGGCAGGGCGAAAAACAAAAATATTTTAAACGCTATATACGCGCATAATGGTAAGGCAAGCATCCGGCAAATACGACTTTAAAGCTTTAGAGCGAAAAATCGCTAATTACTGGGCTGAGAATAATATTTACGAGAAGGTAAAGAAAAAACACGAAAGAGGTAAGGATTATTATTTTATTGATGGCCCTCCCTATACCTCAGGCTCTGTGCACTTAGGCACTGCTTGGAACAAAATCATTAAAGATGTTGTTATCAGATATTTGAGAATGAATAATTTTAACGTGCGCGATCAACCCGGCTATGATATGCATGGCTTACCTATAGAAGTGCAGGTAGAAAAAACTCTCAATATAAGAAACAAGAAGGAAATAGAAACTTTTGGAGTGGAGAGATTTGTTAGTAAATGCAAAGAGTTTGCTCTGGAATGTATGCATAAAATGACCAGTCAGTTCAGTGCCCTCGGTGTTTGGCTGGACTGGAATAAGCCTTATCTTACAATTACAAACAATTATATTGAGAGTGCATGGTGGACTTTAAAAAAAGCTTATGGAAAACAGCTTTTGTTTCGAGCACTTCGTGTATTAACATGGTGCCCTCGCTGCGAAACCGCGCTAGCTGATGCTGAGATAGAATACTGGGATGAAAAAGATTATAGCATCTATGTTAAATTCAAATTGAGAGACCGAGCTGGATTTTTGCTGGTATGGACCACAACACCTTGGACACTCCCTGCTAATTTAGCTGTTGCAGTACATCCTGAATTTAACTATGTGGAAGCTAAATTCGACGATAGAGATACTTTGATTTTAGTAGAAGAAAGGCTTGAAGATGTGATGAGAATAAGCAATTATGAGAGATACCAAATTTTAAAAAGATATAAAGGGAGGGACATAGAAGGATTAGATTATATTCACCCGTTAGCTGAGGAAGTGCCAATCCATAAAGATAGAGTGCATAAAGTTATACTTGCTGACTTCGTTACTTCTGAGAACACAGGCTTAGTGCATATAGCGCCAGGGCACGGCGAAGAAGATTTTGAAGCTGGTGAAAAATACGGTCTTGAGCCCCTTAGCCTAGTATTAGGAAGCGGTAGTTTCGATAGCCAAGCCGGTAAATACGCAGGTCTAAATATCAAAGATGCGAATTCTATAATAATTGAAGATTTAAAGCGTAAGAACCTTCTTTTAGCCAGTGATTACGTAATACACAGGTATGGACACTGCTGGCGATGCTCCACACCTATAATTTACCGCGCTACAAAGCAATGGTTCCTTAAAGTTACTGCTGTAAAAGAAAAAATGCTGGAAGAACTTGAAAAAGTGAAATGGTATCCTGAGTGGGCAGGATTGAGCAGATTTAAAGAGTGGGTATCCAGCGCTAGAGATTGGTGTATATCAAGGCAGCGCTACTGGGGCATTCCTCTACCTATCTGGGTTTGCGAAAAATGCAGTAATTTGAAGATAGTAACTTCGCGTGAAGAGCTTGGAGCTCAAGAGCTCCACAGACCCTGGATAGATAAAGTAATATTAGAATGCGATAAATGTCGTGCGAACATGCTCCGTGTAAATGACGTTGTCGATGTTTGGCTTGATTCTGCAGTATGCTCTTGGGCTCAGCTAAACTATCCTAAAAATAACGAAGAATTCAGTCGCTGGTGGCCTTGCGAGTTCATTACCGAAGCTCACGATCAAACTCGAGGCTGGTTCTATTCGCAACTTGTCGCATCTGTAATTGCGCTCAATAGAGCTCCTTACAGAACTGTTTTAGTACATGGCTGGGCACTGGATGAGAAAGGAGTTGCAATGTCTAAGAGTCTTGGCAATGTTATAACGCCCGAAGAAGTCATAGAAAAATATGGTACAGATGCTCTTAGATTTTATCTACTCAGTAACTCACCAGTTTGGGAAGACCAGCCCTTCTCATGGGACGGCGTAAGAAATGCGAATCGTATGCTGAATATGCTTTGGAATGTATACGTGTTTGCTACAACTTATATGGCACTGGATAAATTTGAAAATTTAGATATTAATATAGTGCAGGAGCATTTAAAACCTGAAGATAGATGGCTACTGTCAAGAGTGGAATCTTTAAAGCAAGTTTTTAATGACGAGTTCAAAAATTATAATCTACACAAAGTCTGCAGAGCAATTGAAAAATTCGTTCTTGATGACCTTTCAAGATGGTATGTGCGCTTAGTCAGAGATAGAACCTGGCTAGAGGAAAAAACTAATGATAAAATTGCAGTTTACAAAACTCTATACGAAGCTTTGATTACTACAACTAAACTTCTAGCGCCGGTTGTACCTTTTGTCAGCGATGAAATCTATCTTAATATGTGCGGAAATTTGGGCTCAGTGCATTTAGAGAGTTGGCCTAAAGTTGATGAAAGTATTATAGACAAAACTTTAGAATCGCAAGTAGCGCTAGTACGCGAAGTTACGGAAACTGTTGCGAGTGCCAGGCAGAAAGCAAATATAAAATTAAGATATCCTATAAAGAGAGTAGTAGTTAAAACTAGCGCAGAGGTTGCTAATGCACTAAAATCTTTAGAATCTATGTTATTAGATCAAACAAACTCTAAAAATTTAGAGTTCGGTGAGATTACTGAGAAATGTGTATCTTTAAATTTCACTTACGGTACTGTTTATATAGATACGGAAATTACTCCTGAGTTAAAGTTAGAAGGCTTGGCTAGAGAACTTGTGCGCAGAATACAAACTATGCGCAAGGAGCTGAATTTGAATGTAGAAGATTATATTGAGGTTTGGATTGAAGCCAGCGCTACTGTGACTAACGCTTGCGAAAAATGGCTTGAGTATATTAGGAGGGAGACGCGCTCTGAAACAATTAATTTCAAGTCTATGAGTGGCTTAGTCAAAGTCTGGGATATCGACGGCGAAAAAGTAACTCTGGGAGTGAAAAAAAGTCCTAAGTCGTGAAAGGTTATTATCGCAGCATTAGAATTGCAAATATTGAGAATACAAGAAATAGGATAGTAAGAACAGCGATAATTTTCAAAACCAGCTCTCTTGTTTTAGCTTTCATAATATCATCATAATATAAATTGCCACTATTGTTCCCATAATAGCTTCTCCTACAATTAGGCCTGTAGCAATCATATAAGTATCTATTACTTTCAAAGTTCTTGTGCGCTCGTCCCATTTTTCAGCTTTAGCTCTAGGCTCCAAACTTTTCTTCTCCCATAGATCGCGCAGACCTCCTCCCAAAAGCATAGGTAAAGTCAGGGATAGTGGAAAGTACATACCAAGTCCAAAAGCAGTACCCATACCAGTCATAAGTTCTGCGAATATGCCTATAGCCCCGCCGAGTATAAGAAGTTGGATGGTTTGAATGCCAGTCTCACCGCTAAGAATTACTTGTATAGTAGTTGCAAATGCATGGGCTTGAGGCGCAATTAAAGGTAATTGCTTAGTAGCAAGACCTTCTGAAAGTATTATTGCGCCCACCATTCCTGCAATTGCGCCTGGCACAATACCTATAAGCTCGCCCTTCATTAAATGATAGGGACGATTGCCACAGTAGAGACCTGACTTGAAATCCCATATAATATCGCCGCTCATAGAAATAGCGCCTGCAAATACAGTCGTTCCTATAATAGCTATTACAGCAGTGGTACTTGGAGGTGTACGAAGTGCTAGCAAACCGCCTATTAACAATAGTAACACCAAAAAGGAAGTTCCAGAAACAGGCTCGCTACCTGTCTCTCCCATGACTTTAACTGCAATAGCGCCGAAGAAGAATGTAGTTAGCACTAGCAGCACTGGGACTAACAGTGAAGGTCCCAGCCCGAACCCGCTCAGCAAAAATACTAACAGAACTAAAATCAGCGTTAATACAAGCATGGCTTTTATGTGAGTTACAGGCCATTCGTACCAGCCTCTCCCTATAATAAAATCTCTTCTTTCTACACCTTTTGTTTTAATCACATCCGCAGCTGCACTCTTAAATGCAGGTGCCATTTTGAGTAGCCCGGTAATACCACCGCCTAAAATAGCGCCTATTGCAATCAATCTCCCTATTTTACTAAACGTTACTAGTGCTGGGGTGCAGGCAGCGGAGGGGAAGAAGAATATATGAGGAGACCAAAAACCAGTTGCCCCACCTACTGTAGCATAGACTGGAGTCGCTAATAAAAGAGCTAAAGGTACGATAATAAACCATTGTAAGAGAGTTCCCAAAGACACTAATAAAGCAACTCTGAATTTCATAAACCAGCCTATGCCTAGCTGAATAGGTATAAGCCCGAAGTCTATATGGGTATAGAGCGCTTTGTCATATTCGTAAGGTATTAAAACAGTGCCTTTATCGTAGGCAGCGCTCCCTTTGAAAAGCCAATCAAACGTAGATGCTTCCGCTGCTCCATAAGCACCATAATAAGCATAACTTTGTTCCATTTTCGTTACAGGAAAGTCCCTGAAAAAAGTGAACAACATAGTAATGCCCATAGCAGAGCAAACTAGTTTAAGCGCTTTTTTTGCCTCTTCCATAGCGCCTTTAGAAATAGAATGACTCATGTCTAAAAGTTTTATGTTGGCTTCTACGCCAGGCACATGCAAGGGATCTTCAATCAGCCATATTCTCCTGAAAATAATAAAATAGAGTACGCCTATAAAGCCTGCTATAATTGTAGCTAGAAGTGCAGGTACAAGTGCACCTTGCACCTCAGCTTGAGTTATAAGATATCTACCACCTGCTAAAGCGTATTGTTCGTGCTTAGAAAGCTCGCTTAAAAGATAAAGTGCTGGAAATGTAAATATAAAACCAGTAGCAATGTAGGTAGCGCCGGTAGAAGCTCCTGCTGCTATATTCACTTCTCTAGCGCCCCATCTAAGAGCAAGTCCTATAATATAGACTATATACCACCCACCACTAATTGCAATACCTACTTTTAGACCGACATATTCTGTAATTACTGCGAAAATAGTGCCTATAACAAGCCCTACTATCACGCGCTTCCACAAGAAAGGCTTGCCAATAAATCCCTCAACTCTATTCTTCTCCTCTAAATACTGCTCAAGTACGCCTGTGTTCAAATTAGAAAACATCTCTATATCAAAATGTTTTAAAGTGCCGTGCTCCATACCTTTCAGCCCTTGTGGGGTGGGCGCTTCGCGATAGGAATATTTCCTTACCATCTAATAAAATGAAAATTTCTGTAGATACTTAAAACTTCCGAGTTAGAGTCGATAGTTTTATAAAACGCAATAGCAATTTACTGGCATGCTTGATATTAAACTTATAAGAGAGCATTCTGAGCTGGTAAAAGATATGCTGGCTAAGCGCAATGTAAAGGCACCTTTAGATGAGCTTATCCAATGCGACAAAGATTTAAGAGCTTGCAGAATAGAACTTGATAAATTAAGGAATCTGAGAAATATAACTGCCCAGAAGGTCGCGGAGTTAAAGAAAAAGGGCGTATCTGCTGAAAATGAAATTTTGAGAATGAAAGAGTTTAACGAAAAAATAGAGTTTTTAGAAGGGAGGTTAAATGAGCTCAGCGCTAAGAGAAATGAGCTATTACTTCGCATCCCTAACCTATTGCACGAAACAGTACCAATAGGAACTAAAAATGTGGTTGTGCGAGAGTGGAGTGCACCTAGAAAACTAAAATTCAAGGCTAGAAGCCATGTAGAATTGCTCGAGTTGCTTGATATAGGAGACATAGAAAGAGCTGCAAGAGCTACAGGAGCTAGGTTTTATTATTTAAAAAACGAGCTTTTCCAAATTGCTTTAGCGCTCGTTACATTTACTGTAAAAGAGCTTGTGAGTAAAGGTTTTATAGCCATGGAGACGCCTTTCCTTTTAAGAAAAGAGGCTATTCAAGGCGCAATAGATTTAGCTGATTTCGAAAACGTAATTTATAAACTAGAGAACGAAGATCTTTATTTAATTGCTACTGCAGAGCATACTCTACTTGCTTATCATATGAACGAAGTATTTGAAGAAAAAGATATGCCTAAATGCTATGTGGGCTATAGTACTAATTTCAGGAAAGAGGCTGGCGCGCATGGTAAAGATACTAAAGGGATATTTAGAGTAAGGCAGTTTGATAAAGTAGAGCAATTTGTGTTTTGCAAGCCAAGTGAAACATGGCAATGGCATGAAAAATTAATAGCAAATGCAGAAGAGCTCTATCAGAAACTAGAAATACCATATAGAGTTGTATCTCTATGCTCCACAGATTTGGGTAAAGTAAGTGCTAAAACTTACGATTTAGAAGCTTGGATGCCTGCTCAGAACGAGTACAGAGAGATAGTGTCATGCTCTAACTGCACAGACTATCAAGCTCGTAGGTTAAATATAAGATATCGCACCAAAGAAGGTACTAAGTTTGTGCATACACTCAACAGCACTGCAATAGCAATTCAAAGAACGCTTGTAGCAATTCTTGAAAACTATCAGCAAGCAGATGGCTCTGTTGTAGTACCTAAAGTATTAAGAGCTTTTACAGGTATTAAGAGAATAACTCCTAAGAAGTGATAGGCTATGCCTGAGAAAAAGGCTACCAAGAAGCCTAAAGACAAATGGAAGTTAAAGAGCTGGTATAAAGTAATAGCGCCAGCAATGTTTGATAACGCAACTTTAGGCGAGACAATAGCAGATACGCCAGAAAAGCTAAAAGGTAGAGTTTTAGAAACCACAGCTCAAGATCTTACAGGGGATGTTACTAAAGGGTATTTCAAGTTGTATTTTCAAATAAACGAGGTAAGAGGCAGCGAGGCATCTACAAGATTTATAGGTCATGAACTTTCAAACGATTATGTGCGGCGTTTAACTAGGCGGAGAAAAGCTAAACTTGATATAGTATGCGATGTACTGACAAGCGATAATTGCAAGCTAAGAATTAAGCCTTTAGCAATTGCAGAGCGTGAATTGCAGTCTTCTCAAGAGCTTGCTATTAAAAACATAATGCAGAAAGTAATCGAAGAAAATGCTAAAGCCAAAACTTTTAGTGAGCTCATTAAAGCTATTATTTCAGGCGAACTTACTACTAAATTGTTCAATAGCTGCAAGAGTATCTATCCTTTGAGAAGGATCGAGATAAGGAAGAGCGAGGCGGAAGGTGTTTTTGCAGCTGAAGCACCACCTAAGGAAGAGAAAGCTATTGAGAGTTAAATTTTTAGAGCGTTGAGCCATAGCTTCCACTCAAAAACAGCCCGAAAAGGTGCAATTTCTATTTTTCAACTCTTTTTATGCAAACTAAAGTTTCGGTACTTTTCACACCCGATATTCTCCTAATCTCAGCGATCTTGCTACCCATAGCTTCCGCTATGA
>JASEFT010000014.1:0-10108 GCA_030018475.1 Candidatus Thermoplasmatota archaeon | reverse complement strand
TAAAAGGAGTTTGAATTTTAGCAATAATATCATAAGCGCCTGTTACCACATAAGCTTCTAATACATTAGATCTTTTAAAAATTTCATTTAACACTTTTTCTAATTTCCCAGCTTCGGTCTTTATGAGAATGTAAATAATATCGCTCATTATCTTCTTCTAACAATATCTTTTATTCTCATTAAATTACAGAAGTTAGCGCGCTCTACTTCCTCTAACCTCAACTCAATATATTTTACTTTACGCTCTAACTGCGGTATTAAAATATGCTCTAGCGCATTAACTCTTCTTCTTGTACGCTCTATTTCGAGCGCTAGTAGCTCGGAGCTAGATTGAAGCTGCGCGAGTAAAGCAAGTTTCTGCAGTGCATGACGAAAGTGCGCAAGCGTGGTATCAAGCTGAATTGGCGTTTGTGCTAGACTATATCCTAAATCAACCTCACTTAAATTTAATTTTAGCTCTGGCACTTCTACACCAACAAGCGTTTTGGTAGTGGCTTCAATTGTAGTCCTACTTCTTGGATATAGAAAAGCGTTTTCAAGCTCTTCCATGCTTGCTGTGGCTCTTACAAGCATGAACTCTTTATAAGCATTTTCCAATTCTTCTTCTAACCCTTCCCTCATTCGTTTAGTTTCCTTTATGACCGCTAGAAAATGTTTCATAAGCTCGTCACGCTTATCTTTGAGCAATTTATGACCTCTTATTGCAAGTTTCAATTTCTTCTTAGTAGTTAGCAATTCCATTCTGGTAAGTTTTGCAGTTGTGGCTATCATGTTTTATTTCTTGACTCTCCTCAAATATTTCTCTATATTCTCAGGTCTTACACGTTTTAGCTCTTCCTCAGGCAGCATCGCTAAGAGCTCCCAGCCCAAATCTAAAGTTTGCTCTATAATTCTGTCTTCTTCTTTGCCTTGTGACACCATTTTTCGTTCATATAAATCTGCAAAATCTAAATATTTCCTATCAAGTTCGCTGAGAGCGGCTTCTCCAAGTATTACTGCTAATTCACGAGCTTCTTTACCTTTTGCGTAAGCTGCGTAAAGTTGATTGAGTACATCAGCGTGGTCTTCTCTTGTGCGCCCTTTGCCTATACCTCTATCTTTCAACCTTGAAAGTGAAGGTAGCACATCTATAGGCGGGTAAATACCTTTACGGTGCAGCTCTCTGCTAATTATAATCTGCCCTTCAGTTATGTAGCCTGTAAGATCAGGAATAGGATGAGTTATGTCGTCTTCAGGCATTGTTACGACAGGAATTTGAGTGATAGAGCCTCTCTTACCTTTTATTCTACCTGCCCTTTCGTAAATAGTAGCAAGGTCTGTGTACATATACCCTGGATAGCCTCTACGTCCAGGCACTTCTTTGCGAGCCGCAGAAATTTCGCGTAGCGCTTCTGCATAATTAGTCATATCAGTAAGAATTACAAGTACATGATAGTCTTTTTCAAAAGCTAAATATTCTGCAGCTGTAAGCGCTACTCTAGGAGCTGCAAGTCTTTCTACCGCAGGGTCGTCCGCTAAATTAATAAAGAGCACGCTCCTTTCTATAGCGCCTGTACGCTTGAGATCAGAAATGAAATAGTTAGCTTCTTCAAAAGTTATGCCCATAGCTGTGAATATCACAGCAAATTCTTCCTTGCCAGTAATGAGTTTCGATTGCCTTGCGATTTGCGCTGCTATTTCTGCATGTGGTAATCCAGGGCCTGAGAACAGCGGCAGCTTCTGCCCTCTTATAAGTGGATTCATACAGTCAATTGCAGAAATACCTGTCTGTATGAAGTCGAGCGGATAATCTCTAGCATATGGGTTGATAGGCGCTCCGTTAATATCTAATTTAGATTCTGCTAGAATTTTAGGGCCTTTATCTATAGGGTTGCCAAGTCCGTCGAAAACCCTTCCTATAATATCATCAGAAACCGCTAATTCTACACCTCTACCCAAAAATCTTACTTTAGTTCTCCCAATATCTACACCTGCAGTACCTTCAAAGACTTGTATCAGCGCTTTATCACGATGCACTTCCAAAACTTTACCTTTGCGAAGCTCGCCACTAGCAAGCTCTATTTCTACAAGTTCGTCATATTTAACGTTTTTTACCTTCTCTACAAACAGCAAAGGTCCTGCAATCTCGCCTATTGTTAAATAATCTCTCATAATAATTTACCAAACTCTTTCTCAAGATTTTCGTTTAAAGTTTGAATTTTACTCTTGAATTCTTGCTCTTCTAAAGTACGAAGTTTAGGAATTTCTTGCTTAGTAGCGATTGCAAGAACATCTTTTAAGTTCTTACCTTCTTTAACTGCTTCTAAGCCGAGCCTGTAGAATTTCAGTATTATTTTGAGTATTTCATATTGTTTTTCTGGAGAGCAGTAAGTGTCTACTTCGTGATATGCATTTTGATAAAGGAAGTCATCTCTTATTGACTTTGTAGTCTCTAGTAACAATCTATCTTTTGGAGAGAGCGCTTCAAGACCTACAAGTCTAACAATTTCCTCTAGTTCAGCTTCTTTTTGTAGAAGTGCCATAGCGTTATCGCGCAGCTCTTTCCAATCCTTACCTATATTTTGGCAATACCAATCCTTTACATCATCAAGGTAAAGAGAATAGCTAAGTAACCAATGGACTGCTGGGAAATGCCTTCTGTATGCTAAAGGTGCATCAAGTGCCCAAAATACTTTCGTAGCGCGAAGCGTTGACTGAGTTACAGGCTCTGAGAAATCGCCGCCGGGCGGTGAGACAGAGCCTATCACTGTAACAGAACCTTCGCGCTTTTGCGAACCTAACGTTATAACTCTTCCAGCCCTTTCGTAGAACATTGCAATTCTACTTGCTAGATAGGCAGGATAACCTTCTTCGCCAGGCATTTCTTCTAAGCGACCACTTATTTCACGTAGCGCTTCAGCCCAGCGCGAAGTACTATCAGCCTGTAGCGCTACATCATAGCCCATATCGCGATAGTATTCTGCGAGAGTTATTCCTGTATAAATAGATGCTTCTCGTGCTGCGAAAGGCATGTTGGAAGTATTAGCTACAAGAATAGTTCTTTCCATTAGAGGTCTTCCTGACCTAGGGTCTTTTAGCTGAGGGAACTCAAGCAGCACTTCAGCCATTTCGTTACCTCTTTCACCACAGCCTATGAAAACAATAATTTGCGCATCAGCCCATTTACTCACTTCATGCTGAATCACTGTTTTGCCAGTCCCGAAGCCGCCGGGCACACAGGCAATACCTCCTTTTGCTACAGGGAAGAAAGTATCAAGTACACGTTGACCTGTGAGCATAGGTATAGAAGGAGGTAGTTTCTCTTTGTAAGGTCTGCCTATCCTTACAGGCCATTTCTGCAGCATTGAAATTTCTTTTCTACCTTGCTCGGTATCAACTACAGCAATTACATCTTCTATTCTTGCTTTACCTTCGTTAAGTTCTAAAACTTTACCTTTTACGCCTATAGGAACGAGTATTCGATGCTCTACAAGTGGCGTTTCTTGAACCACACCTAAAACATCGCCTTGCTCTACCTCACTACCTTTTTTCAATTTGGGTACGAAATCCCATTCTTTAGTTCTATCCAACGGAGGTATCGCTACACCTCTTCTAACATAATCGCCAATTTGAGCTTTAATCAAATCCAAAGGTCTTTGAATACCATCATAGATAGCTCCTATGATTCCAGGAGCAAGCTCTACGCTAAGGGGCGCTTCTGTAGAAATAACTTTCTCACCTACCCCTATACCGCTTGTTTCTTCATAAACCTGTATTGTAGCTCTATCACTTCTTAGCTCTATAATTTCACCTACTAGCTTTTTATCGCCTACAAGAACGACGTCGTACATTTTCGCTTGCGCCATTCCTTCAGCTACCACAACAGGACCGCTGACTCTGATAACAGTACCTTCAATCATTTTTTATCACTTTAGTATATCAGCGCCTACTGCTTTTTCAACTATTTTTTTTAGCTTATCTTTACTTAATCCTGTACTGCCACTTTTACTAGGAATTTCTAATATTATAGGAAATATTTTTTCCGCTCTTAAAATTTTAAGTTCCTCTTGTATTGGGCCAGCAAGCTCTTCTGTGATAAATATTAGAGTGAAATCTTTTGCTCTTAGCTTTATAATATTTAAAGCTTGCTCTGAGGTTTTGCAATCTTCAGCTACTATTCCGAAAGCTTTTAAAGGCAATATTGTTTCTTTATCACCAAGCGCTAGAATCTCGTTAGCCCCTTTCATTCTTCTAGACAAAGGGGAGACAACCTACGGTTTTCTCCCCTTTTCCCTGGATTTTTCCCATCTTCCCTTTTCTTTCTTTCCCTGAAGCCCTTTTCTTTTTAGAAAAAAGAAAAGCCCTTCACGGGAAAAGAAAAACATGGGATTTTTTCTTTTTTCTTTCCCTGAAGGATTTCTCTAGACAAAGGGGAGACAACCTACGGTTTTCTCCCCTTTTTCCTGGATTTTTCCCTCTTTCCCTGAAGCCCTTTTCTTTTTAGAAAAAAGAAAAGCCCTTCACGGGAAAAGAAAAAAGAAATTTTCTTTTCTCTTTCCCTGAAGGCTTTCTCTTTTCTTTTCCCAAAAGAAAAGAGAAAGGCTTCTATTCTTTCAAAAGCGATTCAGCAATCACCAGTCTTTGTATTTCGCTAGTACCTTCATAAATTTCTGTGATTTTAGCATCTCTGTACAAGCGCTCTACAATATAATCTTCTGTGTAGCCATAGCCTCCTAGAATTTGGATTGCTTGTGTTGTTACTTTCATAGCTACCTCGCTAGCAAACAGTTTCGCCATAGCAGCTTCTTTAGAGAACCTCTTACCGGTATCTGCTACATAAGCAGCTTTATAGACAAGCATTCTTGCAGCATCTATCTGAGTAGCCATATCTGCAAGCGTGAATTGAATTGCCTGAAATTCAGAAATAGCTTTGCCAAACTGTTTGCGCTGTTTTGAGTATTTTAAAGAAATTTCGTAAGCGTTCTGTGCTATACCTAAAGCTTGCGATGCGATACCAATTCTACCGTAATCAAGTGTGTTGAGCGCTATTTTGAAGCCCTCACCTTCGTTACCAATCAAATTTTCTTTAGGGACTTTACAGTTATCAAATGAAAGTTCTGCGGTATCACTCGCTAAAATACCTAGTTTTTGCTCTTTTGTACCTATACTAAAGCCCTCGTAGCCGTGCTCTACAATAAATGCTGATATTCGCTTTTTTGTGGGGCCTGTTGCGGCAAATACAATAAAAACATTGCCTTTGCAAGCGTTCGTAATAAAGATTTTAGTTCCGTTAAGAATGTAATTGTTGCCTTCAAGCTCTGCTTTAGTCGCTACAGCGCCTGCGTCGCTACCTGCATTTGGTTCTGTAAGTGCGAAAGCGCCTAAATATTCACCTTTAGCAAGTTTAGTCAGATATTTCTTTTTCTGCTCTTCGGTACCGAATTTATAAATAGGGGTGCATACAAGAGAATTGTTTACAGAGATTGTAACTCCTGAAGATGCGCAAGCCCTTGATATTTCCTCTATCGCAAGTACGTAACTTAAATGATCTAAGCCTAATCCGCCGTATTCTTTGGGTACGCACATACCCATTAATCCAAGCTCGGATGCCCTCTTCATGGCTTGCACAGGAAATTCTGATTTTTTATCTTGTATAGACGCTATAGGAAAAAGCTCTTCTTCTGCAAAAGCCTTTACTTTATTTTTAAATTCTTCCTGCTCTTTAGTCAAACTAAATATCATTATTCTCATGATACGTTTAATAGAAAATAAAGTTTTTCTGGTCTTTGTCTTTTTAGTTGCCAAAAGATTATATTTAAGCTTAATCATATCTAAATTACAAATGAAACTAGAGCAGGGACTTGTGCAAGTTTATACAGGAAATGGCAAGGGCAAAACCACAGCATCGTTAGGCTTAGCGTTAAGAGCTATAGGCAGAGGGCTGAAAGTGTATGTAATTCAGTTCATGAAGGGGTGCGAATACGGCGAAATTTTAGCTCTCAAAAGCAATCCCAACTTAAAAATAGTTCAATTCGGCAGAGAGAGTTTTGTCAGCAAGGAAAAGGCTGCTGAAATAGATATCTCTCTGGCTAAAAAAGGGTTAGAGCATGCAAAAGAGATAGTAATGAGCGGCAAGTATGATTTAGCTATTTTAGATGAAATTAATGTAGCACTTGATTATAAACTTATAAATTTAGAAGACGTGTTAGAACTCATTGCTAAGAAGCCTCGACATGTAGAGCTTGTACTTACAGGCAGGTATGCGCCTAAAGAAATTATAAAAGCAGCAGATTTAGTTACTGAGATGCTCGATATAAAGCATCCTTTTGAAAAAGGATTGCTTGCACGTAAAGGTATTGATTACTGAGAAGAAGAGGGAGAAAAAAGAACGGTTGATAAAAATGTGGCGAGCTGATAAAATAGAAGAGCTAAGGAAAGCGAGGGAGAGCTATGAAAAAGAGAATTTAAAAGCTGAAGAAAGAGCGCAAGAATTTAAAACACTCTCGGGTATTCCTGTAAAAAGAGTTTACACGCCGGAAGATATCAAAGAGCTAGATTATCAAACTCATTTGGGTTTTCCGGGTGAGGAGCCTTTTACTAGAGGAATACATCCAACTATGTATAGAGGTAAATTATGGACTATGCGACAATTTTCAGGCTACGGCACTGCAGAAGAAACTAACAAGAGATTTAAATATCTACTGCAACATGGCGAAACCGGGCTTAGCGTTGCATTCCATTTCCCTACTCTTTACGGCTACGATTCAGATAGCAAAAGAGCAAAAGGTGAAATTGGCAAATGCGGTGTAGCTATAGATACTTTAAAAGATATGGAAATATTATTTGATGGCATTCCTTTAGATAAAGTGACTACCTCAATGACTATCAATCCTCCTGCACCCATTCTATGGGCTATGTATATTGCAGTTGCTGAAAAGCAAGGTATAGCTAGAAAAGAAATTTCAGGTACTATCCAAAACGATATGTTAAAAGAATTTATAGCTCAGAAGACTTTCATGCTACCGCCGAAACCTTCACTCAAGCTCATTATAGATACTTTTGAGTTCGGGTGTAAAGAAGTGCCTAAATGGAACACTATCAGTATAAGCGGCTATCATATACGCGAGGCTGGTGCTACCGCGGTACAGGAGCTCGCTTTTACGTTGGCAGATGGCTGTACTTACGTTGAAGAAGCTATAAAGAGAGGCTTGAATGTTGATGATTTCGCGCCAAGGTTAAGCTTCTTTTTCAACGCTCATAACGATTTATTTGAAGAAGTTGCAAAATTCAGAGCTGCACGCAGAATATGGGCTAAAATTATGAAGGAGAGATTCAAAGCAAAGAAAAAGCGCTCGCTCTGGCTTAGATTCCATACTCAAACTGCAGGCTGTAGCGCTACTGCACAGCAGCCCGAAATCAACATAATAAGAACTACTATTCAGGCACTTGCTGCAGTGCTTGGCGGAACGCAATCTCTACATACCAATTCTTATGATGAAGCTTTAGCTCTGCCTAGCGAGAAGGCAGTTAAAATAGCACTTCGTACTCAGCAAATAATAGCGCATGAAAGCAACGTAGCAAATGTAATCGATCCTTTAGGAGGCTCATATTATTTAGAATGGCTTACTAATAAAATAGAAGAAGAGTGCTGGAAATATTTTGATAAAATAGAAGCTTTAGGAGGAGTAATTGCATGTATTGAGAAAGGCTTCTTCCAGCGCGAAATTGCAAGCTCAGCATACAACTATCAAAAAGAAATAGAGCAGAGGAAGAGAATAGTTGTTGGAGTGAATGAGTTTGTAGAGGAAGAGAAAGTACCAATACCTATTTTAAGAATAGATCCGGAAGTTGAAAAAAGACAGATTGCGAGACTTGAGAAAGTACGTAAAGAGAGGTCTAAGGAAATGGTAGAGCAATCGTTAGCTGACCTAATAAAAGGCATTAGAAGCGGTGATAATCTCATGCCTTACTTTATAAAATGCGTTAAAGTCTATACAACACTTGGTGAAATATGCCAAGTGCTTAGGGATGAGTATGGCACTTATAAAGAGCCTGCAATGTATTGAAGTAAGCTAATATGGTAGAGGAAGGAAAGAAAATTCGTGTCCTTATTGCAAAATTAGGTCTTAACGGGCATGATAGAGGTGCTAAAGTAGTTGCAAGAGCTCTCCGCGATGCAGGTATGGAAGTAATCTATACAGGCTTGCATCAAACGCCTGAGCAGGTAGTAGAATCAGCGCTACAAGAAGACGTTGACGTTATCGGCTTGAGTCTGCTTTCAGGAGCGCATTTAACGCTGTTCACTAAAGTCATGGAACTTTTGAAAAAAGAGAGTCTTGAAAATATCATAGTACTGGCAGGCGGAATAATACCTGAAGAAGATGTGACTAAACTTAAAGAAATAGGTATTGCAGAAATATTTGGTCCTGGGACCGATACAAAAGATATTGTAGAATTTATAAAAAAGAAGTTAAAGAAATGGAAATAGCTGACAAAATTTTAGCTGGCGATAGAAAAGCTATTGCAGAACTTATAACTCTCGTTGAAAACAACTCTCCCAAAGCTATTAAATATCTGGCTTCGATTTATCCTTATACAGGTAAGGCTTGGGTGATAGGTATTACAGGTCCGCCAGGCTGCGGTAAAAGCACGCTAATTGCACAGCTTACTAAAGAATATAGAAAGCAGGGAAAGAAAGTAGGTGTGATCGCAATAGATCCTTCAAGCCCTTTTAGCGGAGGCGCTTTTCTAGGCGATAGAGTAAGAATGCAAGAGCATTCCGGCGATAGAGATGTATTTATCAGGAGCATGGGCTCTAGAGGCTCTTTAGGAGGTGTAGCAAGAGCTACCAGCGAAGTTACTAAAATATTAGATGCCTCTGGAAAAGATATCGTTCTTGTAGAGACTTTAGGTGTAGGTCAAGCTGATGTAGAAATAGCCAAAACTGCACTGACAGTTGTAGTTGTTACTATGCCTGGAACAGGCGATGAAATTCAAGCTATTAAAGCAGGCATTATAGAGATAGGCGATATTTTCGTGGTTAATAAAGCTGATTTGCCTGGCGCTGAGCAAGTAGTTGCTAATTTAGAAATGATGCTAGCGCGTGAAGGCGGATGGAAACCTTTAGTTATCAAAGCAAACGCATTACAAAATTTAGGAATTCCAGAACTTGTAAATGCTATTCAGAAACATCTAGAATATTTAAAGGAGAGCAACCAACTGGCAGCGAAGCTAAAAGAAAAAACGAGAATTGAGTTCATGGAAATTGTAAAGCAAAACTTAACAAATTATATTTTAGAGAAAGTGATAGCCAAGCATGACTTTGAAGAGTTTGTAGAGAGAATATTGAAGCGTCAAATAGACCCTTACTCAGCAGCAGCTAAGTTAATTGAAAAGCTATGAAATTACAACTTAGAACTATAGGGATAGACGATGCGCCCTTTAAATTTAGAGATAAAGAGGTTGTTGTTATAGGGGCAGTGCTGAGAGGTAAAAATTATATTGAAGGAGTATTAAGAACCAGCGTTAAAGTAGATGGTAGCGATGCAACTAGTAAATTAACAAAGGTAATAACAAAATCAAGATTTAGGAAGCAGATAAAAGCAATATTTTTGGACGGTATAGCGCTAGGAGGCTTCAATATAATAGATATAAAAAAGCTATACAAAGCTACGAAAGTGCCTGTAATTACAGTAACTCGCGACAAGCCTGATTTGGAAAAAATAGAGTATGCACTTAGAAAACATTTCAAAGACTGGGAAGCAAGATTGAAAACAATCAAAGCCATAAATCTTGTAGAAATAACTACCAAGCACAACCCAATTTATATAGGGTTTTTAGGTATAACTCTAGAAGAGGCTGAAAAACTAATAGCGCAGACTACAATTAGAGGCGCTTTACCAGAGCCTGTAAGAGTAGCACATTTGATAGCTTGCGGAGTAGTTAGAGGGGAGTCGTACGGAAGAGCTTGATACTTGCTGTGAGAAGCGCGTTTCTACAAAAAGGTAGTTAGACGCTATAGGTAGTTGATGCAAAAAATCGAAATCTGAGGCTGTCAACTTAAGCGTTAAATTTTGACAATCCCATCACCTCTCAAGCCTAGTTTAGCTAGGAGGGATGGGATTGATTT
>JASEFT010000013.1:7021-25658 GCA_030018475.1 Candidatus Thermoplasmatota archaeon | reverse complement strand
TGCATTTGCAAGTTCGCCTGCATATCTATAGCTTGTATTGAGCGGCAAAGTAATAAAATTCCAGCCTTGGTCTAAATTAAATGTAAATTTAAGAATTATCTTTATAGCTATCGCTTTTGCATCGTTTGCTTTACTCTCATCGTTACTCAGCCAAGTTTTGACTGTTATTATGTAATCGCTCGTATTCTGGAAATTATAGTTCCAGGAAACTTGCTTTGTAGCATACTGCGCTAAGCTCGTAGTTATAGTCTGGTTGTTACTAAATACAACTTTAGTTACTGGCGGCACAGTCTTGCTGACTGCGACATCATCCACATACCAGCCAATGCCTTCGATTACGCTACTATCTGTAAGGAATCTGAATCTTATTTGAACTGTGCTTCCTGCGTAAGATGAGATATCGAAAGAGCCTTTAGTCCAAGCGCTTTCATAGCTTGTACCTGTATATTGTGTAAGTGCAGTCCATGTCGTTTCCGTAGTTCTCTTAATCTCAACGAAAAGTTTATCGTAAGTGTTCTCAGAAGAGCCTCTGAAATAATACTCGAATTTAGCATTGCTTGTGCCTGTTAAATCAATATTCTGAGAGGTTAAGTTATAATTCACGCTATGTGCATCGTAGAGGCATTTTGCAGAATAACTGCCTGAATTTGCATAAGTAGTATTTCTAACCCATTTGCCTGCAGGCGATACAGTCCACTTACTCAAATCAACTTCAAAACCGTCTGAAAACACTGTAGTCACTTGCTCTGGCTGAAGTATTTCTTTCACTTCGCAGCTCACATTGAAGTTACTCTGCGCGTCTCTACCGTTGTTGATAACTGTAGCAGTAATATCTTGCAATCCAGCAGGATATTTATTTCCATCAATATGAGAGTCAATTGATTTTACAGCGACATCGTTCGCAGGCTCCAGCCATTTGATTATCCTATCCATGATTGTTGATTTGTTTGCAGCGCTATCAGGGCCTTCAAAATACTCGCATGCGATATATACCAATCTATAAACACCAGTATCTACTTTAATAGAAGCGTTTTTAATAGAGCCTTTGTACTTGAACACGACAGAGCCGTAGGAATCGTAAGGTGCTATTTCGCTAGGATAAGAGCCTGTAATAGCAAGATTTGAGAAGCCGTCGCTAATAGGGTCGCCTGTAACGCCATTAAGGTTCTTTATTCCTGAGTTATCCGCAATATACTTCGCATGTAAATAATTTTGATAAAACCCATCTGATTCGTCTGCAATATCGTACCCAATATCTTCACCGCAAATTAGTAGCAAGCCCCCGTTATCAAGATAGAACATAAGATTCTGCCTGTCTGTACTTGTAAGTGTAGAGCTCGAGCCGCTCACAAACCAAATCACAATTTTATACTGCATTAACACAGAAGACCAGCCTGTAATCTGCTCAGGCGCTGTGTAATCGTATTTATAGCCGTTAGCGTCTAAAGCAGCTTTGTAAAATTGTTCGTCAGTACCGCTTTCATCGTCAACCAGCAAAATTTTAGGTATAACTATAGTTAAGGTAGAAATTGTAGAATTTTTCTTTGAATCTCCTTGCGAAGTGCCCTTAACATATATTGTAACATTTGCATCTGGTAGAGCATCAGATGGCGCTGTAACGTTAAGATAAACAGTAGTTTCAGAATTAGCATCTAAAGTTACACTTCCAGCGCTTAGGGTGGCATTCCAGCTTGCATTCATATTGGTTAAACTTAAAATTATAGTATCCGTGAAAGTACCTAGATTTTTTACTTTAATATTATAAGTTGCGGTAGCGCCAGCTCTGACTTTGCTTCTGTTCGTAGGACAGCTCAACTCAACTCTGTAGCCTTGCACAGTAACAGTTTTATTCGCGGTATTATTTAACTCGTTAGTCTCTGCAATAGTATCTGTGGAATCTGCTTTAACGTAGATATTATTCAAGCCCACATAGCCTGTAGTATTCCAGGAAGTTGACGCTAATTTAGTGCCGCCGTTAGCTACAATCGTGCCTACGTTAACAGTATCTATTATTACACCGCCTGCTTTCGGGTCGCCGCTGTAGAAACTCACATTTACGTTATCTGCAGACAAGTTTATGCCTACATTCTTTATAGTAGCGTTAATTATTACAATATCACCTTCGTAAGGTGCAGGATTTGAAAAAGTTATATCGGTCACAGTTAAGTCAGGAAGATTAGGGTCTACAGCAACGTACACTTCGCATACAGCCCAAGGTGAGAAGTCAGTACCATCGAAACTCCTTGCAAATATTCTATGCACGCCTTCACTCACATTTGCAGGATCCCATGTGAGTTGCCAGCTGGTAGTTCCTGTAGCATTCACCCAGAACTCACGGTCTATCTTGACTTGCACGCTTTGAATACTACCGCCGTCTATGGGATCACTTGCACTACCCTTAATTGTTATAGGCGCTGTCTGATATACAGTAGAGCCTTGTGCAGGCTCTGTAATCGTGCATACAGGCTCTTTGTTAGGATAGTTTGTATTTGCAAAATAAGCTTTTAAAAACTCATCCCATCTGTTTTCTTTTGCAATTGAAAGTGCATCATAACCGCTATCGTAACTAGAATCGAAATAGACAGTTAATCCGTAGGCATTTGCATAACTACCGCCAACATTACCGTTTTTAACTACACTTGCATTATAAGCATCCATAAATTCCTGCGCAGCGGCTTGAACCTCACTATCAGGAACATTGGTTTTTAGAAGGCTTGCTAAATGCCATATATCCTTCATATAAGAATAGTAGAAAGCCTGCGCGTTATCTCTTGCAGTTGTTATCTGAGATTTGTAAGTGCTTGCTACATGCCTTAACTTCTGCGATAAATTCTGGAACTGCTCCGCAGCTGGATAGTTGAATTTTGCAGAATCAATACAGGATAGCGTATCTATAGAAGGAGTAACTATATTCCTTTCCACAATCACTCTACCGAACTCAGGTGGAGTCATATTAGGCCATTGCTTCAGAGCTTCACATATGCCAGGATAGTTGCTATCGCTATCTGCAGGCTGCTGACCGTAAATCCAGCCGTCCCAGCCTTCTGTCTCTTCACTTGCTATTATATAATCTACAGTGTGCCAGAGCTCGTAGTGAATAGCGCTTTCAGCCATCAAGCAAGCGTCGAAACCCACAATATCGAGTGGCCGGCCTAAGAATTTACGTATTTCTTCGAATGCATATTTTAATTCGTTAGGATAAAGTCTATCGTTGGATGTGGAATCTATGCATACGCCGCCTTTCCAGCCTCCGCCATGGTCCCAGAGTATTACCATATAATATTTAGCAGGATATTCTTGGATGCCCCATTTAACAAAATCTATTAGCACGTTGGGGTCTCCCATATTCACTTCCCCTATATCTGAAAGCTGGTTTGCTGGTGTTGGCGCCATACCTTGCGTTATTCTAAATCTTTTGCATGTAGTCCAATCCCCGTTACTAGTATCGTGGCCTGAGATTCTATCGAATTGAACTATAATATTAACTTGGGTTGTAGAGCCTGCAACAGCCATTTCGTTAAAATCGTCGATAGCAGCATCTTCCAAATCGCAGTCGCCATCTAAATAGACCATAAAAGTCCAGTCAGCAGTAGTAGCTTTTACAGAGTTATCTGAAAAAGGAGCTTGAGAAATCTCGCTACTTTTGGCAGCATCCAAATAAGTTATTTTCGTATCTAAGCTCTTGCCGTTGAATAGCACTTTATCGCAGCTACTCTCAATAAATCCGCGCTCTGTGTATCTATAAGCTCTTAATGTGCCGTCGAAATCTTCGGTTGTAATCCATACCTCCTCTTCAGCATCTATACCGATTTTAGGTCCTCCGCCACGAATAGCTCGAGGTACAGTCCATGTGGAGCTGGAAGCATCATAGCGCATCCAGTAGCTTACAATCTGTCTTTTTGTATAATCTTCAAATACTAAATAGATAAAATTCCTGCTTTCCAGCCACTCACCAGTACGAGGCAAATATTCTTTTCCGGTTATTGCTGTTGCCTCTTTACCAAGCTCTTGAAATAAAATTTTAGTAGCGCTGTTACTACCCTCAATCCAAATTTTATAATTAACCTCTAATTGCTCAGCTTGCAATTCTGCAGAAGAACTAGCTTGAAAATTATTTGGGTTTGAAGTTGCTAGCGAAGTTAGGGTTAGGAGCACTATTACCGCGAAACTTATAGTTCTAGTATAACTACTCATTTCTAACTTACAGCTCGGCTGTATTATAATTATAATTTGGTCTTTAGTCATATAAATAACTTTCTAATTTTAAACGATAGTTATAAATAGACGAGTGCACAGAAATAAGAATAGAATGAAAGAGCCAAGTAGGATGTCCTATCCAAGAGTTATTCTATGCTCTCTTCTTATAGCTCTAGCAATTGTTTCTTCATCATTCAGTTCAGGAAGGCTATTTTCAATCGGAGCAGCAACTGATAACAAGACGATATTATTACTAAGATATGACTTTCCGCAGCCTGCTGTGACTAAGATAGGTAATTACCATAGAATAACGATGGGCGAGCTTAGTACGGTAGCTATAGGCGGGGCAGGCAAGCCCGAGATGCCTGTAAAAGAAGCTAAAATTTTACTCCCGCCGAACGCAGAAATTGAAAATATGGCGGTGCAGGGAGAGCGAATAAAACTGGCAGGCAGTTATCTTCTAGAGCCTAGTTCCGGAGCAGTGCCTTTATGCTGCGAAGAGCTCAAGAGCATAGCAGCCGATACTATATTTTACAGCTCCGCAACAGAATTCCCTGGGGCACTAAGCTCAACTCCTAGATTACAAGGTTTTAGAGGGTACTCTATACTACTTTTGAACTTATATCCGCTTCAATACATCCCTAAAACAGGCGAGCTGTACTATTATAGCGAATTGGAGCTAAGTGTAAGTTTGAGTTTTAGAGCTCAGGAGATAACAGAGCTTTATAGAGGTTTTTCAGAAGATAGAAGTCAAGTAATGCAGATAGTGGATAACCCAGAGATTTTGAGTTATTACGAGACCTTACCGAATAAAGGTTTGAAAGCGAGCGTCAGGTATTTAATAATAACAGATGCAAATCTTGTTAGTGCATTTAATCCTCTAGTCGATTGGAGAACTCAGCGTGGAATAAGCACTGCAATTGAAACAGTCCAAAATATAACTAACAATTACACAGGCGCAGACACTCAAGAAAAAATTCGTAACTACATCAAAGATAAATATCTAAGCTGGGGCGTTGAATACGTGCTTTTAGGCGCTGACGACGAGCTATTACCGCATAGAGGTTTCTACGTCGATATTGGCGATGTAAGTGATGAAGACATACCTTGCGATTTGTACTACGGTGGGCTTGACGGTACTTGGAATACAGACGGCGACAGTTACTGGGCTGAGCCAGGAGAAGAGGATTATTATGCAGAAGTCTATGTAGGTAGAGCGCCTGTAAATACTGTAACAGAAGCTCAGACTTTCGTTAATAAACTAAAATCATTCGAAGGCTCTGCAAGATCGAAGAACATTACACTCCACGGCAATGTAGTTGACAACCACGGTACTACAACAAGAGATTGTAAAGAAGGCGGTCTAGAAACAGATGTACCTTTAGAGAACAGAGTTGGCGTGCGGTACTACCTGCCTACTGACTATGCAATAACGCCTCTTTACGATAGTGGTACAGGCGCAGTTACTATTAATAAAACTATTTGGGAAAATCAATGGAAGGAGGGCAGATTAATAATAAATCACGGCAGTCATGGGAATGTAGAAGAATATTACATTAACTATCAAGGCACCAAAATAAGTTATACAGATACTTCTGCGTACGCGCTTACTAACAGCTACTATCCAATACATTTAACTATAGCTTGCTATACAGGCTCTTTCGACGGCAGGAATCCTCCGTTCCCTTACGGCTCCGGCGGCTACGTGTCAGATAAAGATTGTTTAGCAGAAGAGTTTATAATTAATCCCGGTGGAGGATGCTCCGCATGTATAATGAACAGCAGGTTCGGACTGTACGGCGGTCAAAATAAACCAATAAAATTCAGCGGCGAGCTAGATGTGCAGTTCTATAACAAAACCTTCAATCTTTCTATTCCTTATGTGGGTAAAGCTCTACAGCTTACCAGAGAGCATTTTGCACCTTTAGCAGCGCAAGGCACTAACAACGGGAGCGATTACGATGCCTATCGCTGGGTAGTCTACACCTGGAATTTGCTTGGCGATCCTATAATGGAACTTGTAATTTTCAAGCCTCCTGAAAATGATGTTGGCATTGAGCATGTGAATATTTCTGAGGAGGTTAGCGGAATATACTATACCGGGCCACATTACATCAACGCAACTGTAAAGAACTACGGCAACCGCTCCCAAGAGCCTTTTAACGTATCTTGCGAAATTGCTGAAATAGTTGGTAGTAGTGAGATTGTAGTTTTCAATAACACGAAGCAGACTACCGGAGTAATGGCTCAAAACGATACCCAATTAATTACGTGGAGCTACGAGTTCAAGGAGCAAGCAACTTACAGAATAAACGTTAGAACTTTGTTGGGTAGTGACGAGAAATCAGCAAACAATCTGGGCTCGGTACAAATTGACGTTAAGTTTTTAATTGCAGTTACAGAAGGCTGGAATTTAGTTGCCTTACCTTACTTCCCTAAAGAGCTTAAAGCAAGTGAATTAGCTAATAATATTCCTTACTGCAGTCATATAAAAAGATTCGACTCAGAGCTACAAGTTTACGAAACTTATACAAAAGGAACGCCGGCGAGCGATTTCTATTTAGAGAAAGGTTCTGGCTATTTCGTATACGTTACTCAGAGTAGTAAATTCTATATTAACGGCTCCAAGGCGAGCGTATTCGCTAAAAGCTTAAAGCCGGGTTGGAACCTTTTAGGAGCAGTTGCTGAGAGCACTACCAAAGCCAGCTATATAAGCTCTACAATTAATTATTGCTCTGCAATAGCTTATTGGGATAAAGGGCTTGGCAGATTTGTAATTCATATACCAAACACTGCAGTAGGAGATTTCGATATAGAGCGAACAGATGGTTTTGCTGTATATGTGGCTAGTAAAAGCAGCTGGGTGAATAGAGATTGGAGCAGGAGAAGAGCTATTAGCATAAACAACTCTGCAAATCCAAACACATTAACGGAGTACCAGCTGAAGCTCTCAATTCCATACGATTCTGATATGAATTCCGATTTTTCAGATTTGAGGTTTGTAGATTATGAGCTCACTACCGAGCTGCCCTACTGGCTTGAAAATTATGTAGCTAGCAGCTCTGCAAATGTCTGGATTAAAGTGCCTAGAATAGAAGCCTCTACCACAACTACTATTTACATGTATTACGGCAATCCAAACGCTACAAGTATAAGCGACCCTGATAGCGTATTTATATTATATGATAATTTTGAAAAGGACAAAGGCTGGAGCTATTACGAGACTGTATCTCAATTAACAGGCGGTTATGCTACAGACCAATATTTTTCGCCAATCCAATCTTATAAACTCCAACTTCCGGGAGGCTCTTCTATGGACTTAGGCAACTATACCGAAATATACAAAATCATAACTTTGAGCTCGCTCGATAGCATTAACATATCTGTCTATAACCGTGGCTATAATGACGGAGGCTCTTCTGCAGAAGTTTATATGAGGGTATTGGTAAACGAGTCGATAATTATAAGCAATAATATACCCAGCGGCACTTCTACAGTTGCATGGACTTTAAGGACAGGCACTTACGCACCAAGTTCATTAACAATAAAACTCCAGCTTAGATTGTACTTTAACGATTCAGGCACCAAGTGGGCTGAAAGAGACTGCTGGTGGGACGATATTATGGTGCGCAAGCACTCAGCACAAGAGCCTAGCTGCCAGATAGGCAGTGAGGAAATTGCTGGGACATAAACACCAAGGAACAAAAAGTATTTTACATCATAAATATTTACTCTAAAACGATCACTATGAGTTCAAAAAAAATAATTGGTTTGGGAGTTGCTGGTATAATCGCCCTAATACTTATATGCTCAACGATTGGAACTACACCTAGTGCAGCAGGTGATGAGCACTCTCCAGGATTGAAAAACGATGTAGAGATAACTACTGAAGTGCTATGGAAAGATAGGGTTATGTATTTCGATGGAAATATAACAATTTCGGCTGGAGGAAAACTAATAATCGATAATACTACAGTCAGCTTTAACGCAACCCCGACCGTACCTTTCGCCCTCGTAGTGAAATCAGGCGGAGAGCTTTGGGTATTAAACAACTCTAGGATCGATGTAACACCTCCAACAAAAAAGCAGCAAAACAACTTCTATTTTAGAGTAGAAAGAGACGCAACCCTTGTAATGGAAAACTCAACTTTAAGTAATTGCGGTAGAAGTTTCGCTCCTTGGGAAAATGCTGGCCTGTTTATTAGTTCTAACAACGTTACAATCTATAATTCTGCAGTTACTAATAATTATTGCGGGCTGGTAGTCAATGGCTCTTCGCCACTTAAAATAGAAGGAAATAAAATATTAAAAAACACCAGGTACGGTGTAGTACTTGTCAGAGCTAGCTGCAATCTAACTAACAACACAATAGAAGGGAACGGAGAAGTAACTGACGATGCAGGCATAGTTTTCGACTCCTCCTCTGAGCTTACTCTCTTTGGAAACAACATACTCAGAAATACTAACGACGGGATTCGCGGCTACGGCGGTGTGTTGACTATGGCGAATAATAACATTTCAAAACATGCCTCTCATGGCATGTTTCTAGAGTCAGCAAAGGTTGAGCTCGTAAGTAACAATATATCCTCTAACGGCAGAGGACTAGCTTTATGTTACGTATATGGCAATGTTACAAACAACATCTTCGAAGGTAACAATTTAGGTATTTCGATTGTTGGTGTTGCTGAGTTAAAAATAGCAAATAACAGAATAGAAAACAACCTAGGTGCTGGTATCATCTTTGCAGCTTCCTCCTCAGCTGAAGTTATAGGTAATACAATAGCTGGCAATGGAGAGGATGGTATACGCTGTTATGAGTATTCTAGGCCGACTATCAGAGATAACATAATATCTTACAACGGCAGGAACGGTATCTATTTTATTAGAGCGATTAGCGTAGAGCTAGAAAACAACATACTCACATCCAATACCAAGCCAGGTATAGAAATAGAGGGTGGCGGGATTAAAAATTTAACTAATAACATACTAGAAAATAATAATGTAGGAATTAGGTGCTCCGGAGGAGCGAGTGTTTACAAACTTGCAAATAATACCCTTAAAAACGGCAGCACTGGTATTGATTGCAGTAGCTCTTCTATAAAAGAGCTCTATAAAAATACAATTGAAAATTTTACTGAGGCTATCAAGCTATCCCATGCTACCGATATATGCTCGATTTCAGGAAACGATATAACTAAAAATAATATAGGGATTTATTGCGATGATACAGGTATTGTTAGCCCTAAAAACAAGACTATTACATACAACAATATATCTTTTAGTAATACAGGTATATACTGCCGATATTCTTCGCCCAAAATTACCATCGGAAATAATATTTCCAACAATAATTTAGCTATATACCTTTCAGGTGCAAGCGCTGAAGTAGATTATTCGAACAATACCTTCGAAAACAATGCTGATGGCATATTATTGCAGGAATGGTATTTGAAGGTAAGGGTTAGAGCTGATACTGAGAATGTAAAAGACGCCCAAGTAGTTGTGAAGGATAATCGTGGTACTGAGGTTCTAAATGGAACTACATCTTATGAAGGCCGTATAGAAGGCTGGGTCGCTCAATATAAAAAATTGAACGATAATAGTGTAGAGAGCTATACTCCTCATACTGTTGCAGCTAATAAGACATACGTAGGCAAAGCTAGTAGGGCTGTGCCTATAACAAACAACACTCTGGACTTGGAGGTTATCCTAACAATACCAGAGCTCTATCTGGAAGAAATTACGGTTTCAGGCTTTCTAAGTGAAGGGCAATCTGTTACTGTAGGAGCGCTCGTGGTCAATAACGGTACTGCAAAAGCTGAAAATGTAATTGTTAGATTTTTATGTAATAACTTAACGTTAGGGAATAAAACTATTAGTTTTATTGCAGCCGGCGATAGCAAAGAAGCAGCTATCATATGGATCGCAACTAAGGGCAATAATTTGTTTGAAGCTCAAGTTGACCCTGATAATTTAATTGAAGAGAGAGCAAATATGATTCAAAACAATAATAAGACAAAATCGATATTAATAAATGAAAAGCCTCTAGCGATATTATCGGCTGAACCTTCCGAGGTTTCTACTTATGTAGATGTGACTTTTTATGCAGGTCTCTCAAGTGACCCTGACGGAATAGTAACTGCATACTGGTTTGAGTTCGGAGACGGTGCTAATAGCGGTTGGACAACATGGACGGTAAAACACAACTACACAAATAAAGGACAATATAATTGTAGGGTAAAAGTCAAAGATAATTTTGGTGCTGAAAGCGACTGGAGTAGCGCAGTAGAAGTTAGAGTACTGAATAGACCACCGATAGCAAACGTTACCGCGAGCGTAAAAGAGGCTTATACTTATGAGGAAATAATATTCTACGCTACAGGTAGCTACGATGGGGAAGAGCCTTACGAGCAACTTTATGGAGAAGCAGGTCATCGAATAATAAAATATTATTGGGATTTTGGTGACGGCATAGCTATTGCAACTACAGAGCCTATAGTAAGTCATAACTACTCAGATAACGGTACCTATATTGTTGCGCTTGTAGCTCAAGATGACGATTTTGATAATAGCACTAAAGCAACTTTATCAGTTCTAATACTAAATCGTGCGCCAACAGCTTTGTTCAGAGTAACGCCAACAATAGCATCTGTAAACGATAAGTTGCAGTTTAACGCTACTTCAGCTAAAGATTTAGATGGCGAAATTGCTAATTACACTTGGGATTTCGGTGACGGGAGTAAAGGCTATGGCGCGGTTTGCGAGCATTCTTATACTCAGCCAGGGATTTATACAGTTACACTCACAGTTTCAGATGACGACGGCGCTAACAGCACTAGTATTGCAGTTGTAGAGATCAAGCGTTTGCCAACTTGGATTGAACTTTATTACAAAGAAGTATATGTTACTGGCGCTATAATATGTGTTGCAGGAGCTGTATTTTTCGCGTTTCGATGGTATGTGGAAGCTAAGCGCAGAGAAGAAGAGGTTAAGGCATGGGCTGAAAAGCGGGGTATTGCAAAAGAGGAAGCACTAAAAGAAAAATTAAGAGAGTGGGCTGAAGAGAAGAAGAAAGTAAAGACAATTGATGATAGAATAAAAGAATGGGCTGCCAAGAGAGAAGCTGATAAGAAGATAAGGGAAGAACGGCTAAAGGAATGGGCTGAGAAGCGCGAGGAAGAGAAAAGGAAGAAAGAATTAGAGAAATGGGCTGAGAAGAAGCGAGAGAAGAAGGTAAAATAAAATCACAGTTCAAAGCCTGTAGTCAGTGTTTTAGTGTCAGATATTCCAGAGATTGCCCTTATTCTGTTTATTATTACAGAGCCTAGCGCATCTGGGTCTTTAGCCTCTACCTTCGCTATTATATCGTAATCACCAAACACAGGATAAAGCTCTTTGATTTCTGCAATCTTCTTTAAAGCGGTAAACACTTCGCTTTCTTTGCCTGGCATTGTTGTTATTAATACAAATCCTATTGCCATTTGGCTCACCAAGCTTAGTTATGGGCTTTTGCTATTATAAATCTTTTTAAAACCAATCCTCAACGATTTTCTGTGTCCTCTTTTCTTGAATATTGAATTTCTGCAGAGCTTTTTCAACCCTCTCTATAGAAAAATTATGCTCTTTGCATAAAAGCTCTTTTACAGCTTTATGATCAGCTTCTCTCCAAATAAGCTTATAATTGTCTGTGACCTCAGGATTTAAAAAAATAGCTCTTATCAAATCGTAATGCTCTATCCTCTCGCCTAATACTCTCAAAACATTTTCCAGATTGCTATGCTCTTTGATTAATTTTAAAGCTTTCTTTGCACCTATACCCTTTATTCCTAGATTAAAATCAGTACCTACTAAAATGCCAATATCTACAAGCTGCTCTTTTGTTAGTTCTAAGCTCTCAAGCGTTTTTGCACTATCAATTTCTTCAGGCTCTATTTCGATATAAATATTTTTACGAGGTAGTTTGCGCCTTCCTGTAATAGTCAAATTTCTTATGAGCTTAGGTGCCCCAAAAAGTAAAGAATCGAAATCTTGCGATGCAGTGCAGTAAACATCTTTTTTACTAGCCATATAACTAGCCTGAGCTTCACCTTCACTAGGAGCACTAATATAAGGTATTCCTAAAGCTTTAAGCAGCAATTTAGAATCTTCAACTAACTCTTTAGTAAGCTTTGAAGACTGCATTGCTTTTATACGAGCTGTTTCTAAATCGCCCCTTTCTAAAGCCTCTTTCCATTCCCGAGCAGCTTTCTCCCTTAAATCAGCTCTTCCTTCAATAGTCTGAAATTTAAGTTTGCTCGGCACACCATCAAATACATAAACAGGCTTAATACCATGTTCAACTAAATTAGAGGTTCTGTAGAACAAGCCAGAGAGATGCGATGTAACTCTTCCATGAGAATCTTTTAATGGAGTACCGTCAGGCTGACGAATTATAGATAAGAATTGGTAAAGAGCATTATAAGCATCGATTGCAATAACCTTATTTTTAAAAGCTCCCAGAGTTTTGCGCTCTTTAATAACAATCTCTCCTATATCTACGCCCATAAAGATGAATAACGGTCGGGGTTTAAAAACTTTATTTCTTTTTGAGTAAAATTTTAGTTATTGTAAAGATATCTTTGTGTTGTGAAGAGAAGCGAGCTCATTACAATTATATTAATGGGTTGTATGTTCGTTATCGTGCAGGTAACAGCTATAGCGATCACACCTACATTTAGAGAAGCGAAAGTACAGGCTTTTGAGCAGCCTGAGAAACTATCAAATGTAATTCTATATCTGGGACTGATTCTTGTCATTACCATTGCTATACTTGTAATTGCCAGATACGGCTGGAAAAAGCTACTGCGCGGAATGATACTGTTTGCAGTTTTAATAACCATTATTTACGTTTTATACCCTTTATTCTGGAAGTTCATACCATCGATTTCGATCAATGATACAGCTATTGATATACCGCTGGTTTTAGGGCTTGCATGGGCAGGAGTGCTTACTTACTATCTTTATAAATTCCCAGAGTGGTATGTGGTAGATACTATAGGAGTCGTTATAGCTGCTGGCGCAGCCTCTGTCTTCGGACTGTCTTTCCATATACTGCCTGCAGTAATATTATTAATAGCTTTAGCAATTTACGATGTAATTGCAGTTTACAAGACGAAGCATATGATAGAGCTTGCTGATAGCGTTGTAGAACTAAAATTACCTGTAATTTTAGTACTGCCTAAGAAGTCAGGCTATTCTTTTATGCGCCAAAAAAGCTTAAAGGAGCAGATTGCTAGCAAAAAGGAAAGGGAAGCTTTTTTTATGGGGCTTGGCGACCTTGTTATTCCTGCAATTCTAACAGTTTCTGCATTCAGATTTGTTGAAAGTATTCTCGTAGCGTATTCTACTTTATTAGGCTCTTTGATAGGCTTTATTATATTGACAAGCTTAGTTGCCAAAGGAAAACCTCACGCAGGCTTACCTTTACTCAATGCAGGTGCGCTACTAGGCTACTTTATCTCCTATTATTTAGTCTTCAGAAATTTTACGTTTGGGATTGTTGTATGAGAGCTATTGTAATAAGCGACCTCCATGGTAAAGACGTGAGTGAATTTGTAAATAATCTTATTAAAAAGCAAGACGCAGAGCTTTTAATTATAGCTGGCGATATAACTCAGTTTGGACCTGCAAAATGGGTCGCTGAGTTTTTAAATAAAATCGCAACTCAAACAATTGCAATACCTGGCAACTGTGATCCAGCAAGCGTTATTGAAGAGCTAGCGAAAACAAAAGCCATTCCTTTACACAACAAAAAAATCAAATTTAAAAACTTAACTTTCGTAGGGTTTGGAGGCTCTAATATTACTCCTTTCAATACAATTCTTGAGTTCCCAGAAAGCTATATCTACGAAGCGCTTGCTAAAATTATGGAAAGAGAATGTATACTTGTAACGCACTGCCCTGCGAAAGGCATTCTTGACTACATGGCTGGAAAAGGTAATTTAGGCAGCGAGGCAATTGCTAAAATAGTTAAAGAATACGAGCCTAAACTCCATATCTCTGGGCACATTCACGAAGCGCGAGGAATAGAAATGGTAGGCAAAACACTTCATTTAAATCCAGGGCAGGCAGGTAAAGGATGCGCTGCTTTAGTGCGAATAGACAATAAAATAGAAGCTGAACTTTTGTAAGTTTAATTTTTTATTTCCTATATTATGAGTTGTATGGCTAAAAATATTATGTTATCAAGAAAGAGGAGCCACAACCGCTTGTACAAAGATTTATAATCTCTGGCTACCATACCAGATACGGTGATAACATGGCAAAAGCAGTTGGTTTGGAAAAAATAGACATTTCGGAAGTAAAAAAGATTTGTGAAAAGCAAGGTCTAAAGCCGGGGAGAGTAAAAGGTACAGAAGGAGTACAGTTCACAAAAGGCAGGAACCCAAATGTAGAAGTGCTTTCCTGGGATGAGTTTGAAACTGCGCTTAAAGCGAGGCGCTTGGCAGTATTCGCAAGCAGGCCTAGTGGTAGAGCAAAAACTAGATTTATGAAAATAATGAAGCGCTGAGCTCCATTTCCTCTCTTTTTTCTGATTTTTTTCCCTTCATGCTGAGTTTCTGGATTGATAGATTAAATTTTATCCTTACAAAAACAGTCTCAGCACTTGACAAAAAAAGAAAAGGTATTCTTTTCTCAGGAGGACTTGATTCTTCAATTCTTGCTTTTTTAGTAAGCAAACATGCAGAAGTTGTGCTATACGTTGCTGGTATTGAGGGCGCTTATGATATTGACGTTGCAAGGAAATCAGCACAGTTACTTAACCTCCAGCTTATAGAAATTTTTCTGACTGAGAAAGATATTGAAGAAGCACTTCCTATAATTTCAAAAATTGTCATATCAAAAAACCCTATCGAGATTTCTTACCTTCTGCCGCTATTCTTTGTAGCCAAGCATTCTAGAGAGAAGGAGCTATTATCGGCTTACGGCGCTGATGAGCTTTTTGCAGGCTATGCCAAATATCTTAAGTCTGAAAATTTAGAAGAAGAGCTTAAAAAAGATTTACTGAGCTTGAAAGAGAAAGGAATGCCGAGCGCTCAAAAAATTGCAAGTTATTTCAATAAAGAGCTTAAAGCACCTTTTCTTGAGCTCGAAATTATAGAGCTTGGCTTGAAAATACCTGTTGAGTATAAAATAAAAGATGGCACAAGAAAACATGTCCTAAGAGAATCTGCTCGTGTATTAGGACTGCCTGAAGAGATTGTGGTGAAAGAAAAGAAAGCGGCACAGTATGGCTCAGGTATAATGAAAGTAATGAAAAAACTCGCTGCCAGAGGGAATTTGACCTTAAAAGAATATTTAGAAAAATTTTAATACCGAGCAACATTTTTTCCTGTATGATGAGAAAGCAGATTTTAATTTTAGCAGTCTTAAGTTTGATAATTATCTTATTTCTGCCTATGCCCAACTATTCTCAGCAACATTCTACTCTTAAAAAATGGACTATCATGATCTATCTTGATGCTGATAACAATCTTGAAGAAGCAGGTATAGAAGATTTTAACGAACTTGAAGTTATAGGCTCTTCAAACGAAGTCAATGTTGTTGTCCAAATTGATAGAATAGATGAATATGACGATAGTAACAACGATTGGAAAGGCGCAAAAAGATATTATGTAACAAAAGACGAAGATACAGCAATCATTAATTCAGTTGAATTAGAGGATTTAGGAGAAGTGAACATGGGCGACCCTGCTACTCTTATAGATTTTGTGCTTTGGTCGATAGAAAATTATCCTGCAGAGCATTATCTACTTGATTTCTGGGATCATGGCGGAGCTTGGACAGGAGTCTGCTGGGATGATACTGACAAGGACTATCTAACTTTGCCTGAAATAGATTATGCATTAAGAGAGGCAAGAAAAAAAATCAATAAAAATATTGACTTAGTACTTTTCGATGCTTGTAATATGGGTAGTCTCGAAGTTTTTTATCAACTCCGAAATTATGTAGATGTAGCTGTTGGCTCGGAAGCTACAGTACCTGGCGATGGCTGCCCTTACGATAAAATACTGTCTTTTTTAGTAGACACCCCGGCAGCTACTCCAGAAGAGCTTGCTGCAGTAATTGTAGATTCTTATATAAATTCTTACACAGATGGTGAAAGCGATCCAGACGATGTTAGCTGGGCTACAATGAGCGCTTTTAAGCTCGAAAAATTTCATTTGCTAGCGGAACAAATAGATCAATTATGTATGCTATTATCGAAGAATGCGGCTTTACCTCCTCAAGGCTATAACTTACAGATAGTGGACTCGAGGAATAGAGCAGAAACTTTCTATACACCAGCACCGTCGCCCTTTCTAGATATTATTCCAAATCTTCGCACTTCTATTATAGATTTCTACGATTTTGGAGCTGAAATTAATTCTCCACGACATTTTAGGATTGATGAGCGCGCAAAACTCAAAGCACGGGAAGCAATGAAAATTTTTGATGAACTGAAGCTTGCCTCGAAACATGCGGGCGCTTTCCCAGACTCGCACGGCCTAACCATATATTTTCCTAACGATAAAACAACTCAATATAAAGAAGATTACGGTAAACTAGCATTTGCTGAGCATAAATATTGGGATGAGTTCATTGAGTGTGTGAATTATCCTCAAAACGCTGAGAATATACCTCCTACTTGTTTAATCTTAGAGCCTAAGAATTATGAAATTATCACAGCTCAAGATTATTTAATCAAAGGTATTGCTTTCGATGTAGAATCTTTACGGCAAATTCAAATTAAGATAGACGATGGCGAGTGGCAAATTGTAGAAGGTCTTGAAGAATGGCATTACAATTGGAAGGCAACGCAGGGGACTCATAAAATTTATGCAATGAGTTTTGATGGCACACAATATTCAGTTGAATTTGAGATTGAAGTTGAAGTTTTAGAATCGCCAAGAGCTGCTACTGTACCATTTTGGATCATTATTGCAATAGTAGTAGTTGTGCTCGCAATTTTGTATGCAATTATTAAAACCAGGCGCATAACAAAAAAGCTCTAAAAACCAAAAATTTATACTCCCATCTTTGTTTATCTAATTACGATAAAATGTCGCTAGAATTTTTCTTCAATCCCAAGAGTATTGCAGTTATAGGCGCCAGCAGAACCCAAGGCAAAATAGGTTACGAAACTTTAAAAAATCTGATTATTTATGATTACAAAGGCAAGGTCTACCCAGTGAATCCAAATGCAGAAGAAATTCTTGGCTTGAGATGCTATCCCAGTGTAAAAGAAATTAATGAGCAAGTAGAACTTGCAATTATAGTAGTTCCTGCTAAACTTGTACCAAGCGTTGTTGAAGAATGCGGTAAGAAAGGAATTAAAGGCGTAGTAATAATTTCTTCAGGCTTCGTTGAGATAGGCAATTACGAACTTGCAGAAAAAGTTCTGAGAGTTGCGAAGAAACATAATATGAGAATACTAGGTCCTAATACAATGGGTTTTAAAAACGCCACCGATGGCTTAGATGCTAGTTTCGTGTTCGGTATGCCTTACAGAGGCAAAATAAGCATAGTTAGTCAGAGTGGCGCACTCAGCGTTAGCGTAATTCATCACGCTCTACGCGAAAAGATAGGTCTGGCTAAGGTTATAGGTGTCGGTAATAAGCTGGATCTGAGCGAAGAGGATTTAATAGAATATCTAAATCAGGACAAAGATACCAAGGTTATATGCATGTACATCGAAGGCTTAAAAGATGGTAGAAAATTTTTGCAAGCTGCAAAAAAATGCAGAAAGCCTATTCTTGTGATAAAGTCAGGCAGAACGCAAGCAGGTGCTAAAGCAGCAATTTCGCATACAGGCTCTTTAGCAGGAATCGATGAAATTTACGGAGGTGCTTTCAAGCAAGCAAATATAATAAGAGCCAAAGATGTAACTGAACTTTTCGATTTTGCAAATGCACTTGCTAATCAGTCTCCTGCAAAAGGTAAAAGAATAGGTATAATTTCCAACGGCGGCGGCGCAGGTATTATGCTCGCAGATACATGTTGTGAGAATAATTTGCTAGTACCGGAACTAGATGAAAAGGCAATTGCAAAACTAGAAAAAATTCTACCACCTTTGGTCAAGCCAAGAAATCCTGTAGATTTAGTTGCGGACGCTAGCTTCTATCGCTATGAAGGAGCGATGCGCACTCTACTTGAAGCTGAAAATATTGATGGTATAATAGTGGCATGCGTGCACGGAGGCTATGCTAGACCAAGAGAATATGTTGGCGCAGTATTGAAAATAGCGCTGCAAAGCAAAGACAAAGCTCCTGACAAGCCAATAATATGCTGCTGGATAGGCGGTAAGGAAGTAGAAGAGGTAATTGAAGATTTGAAAGGCGCAAATATACCTGTTTATCAAGATACTACTCGCGCTGCTCGCGCTATGTATGCACTTGTTAAAGAAGGTTATAGACTGGGG
>JASEFT010000013.1:3555-6966 GCA_030018475.1 Candidatus Thermoplasmatota archaeon | reverse complement strand
GCTTAGAGCAGTCTGGCTTGAGAATGGAAAAGTAAAAATGATAGACCAGCGCGCTTTGCCACATAAATTTAAAATTTTTACAGCTATGAGCTATAAAGATATAATATTTGCAATCAACGAAATGGTAATTAGGGGAGCTCCAGCTTTAGGGGCAATAGCAGCTTATGCACTAGCACAGGCAAGTTTGAGTAATGAAAATATTGATAGAGTAGCGAAAGCGCTGAGAGCGACTCGTCCTACAGGCTACGATTTGTTTTATGCAATTGATTATATGCTCAAAGAGCTTGGCAAAGGAAGAGATGCTGTAAAAGCTGCTGAGGATTATGTTGATAAACTTGTTGATAGCTGCAAGAAAATAGGCGAGTATGGAGAAAGGCTGATAAAAAACGGTATGAAAATTTTAACTCATTGCAATGCAGGCGCTTTGGCAACTGTAGATTATGGCACTGCGCTTGCACCAATAAGGCGAGCGCATTCCAAAGGAAAGAAAATATTTGTTTTTGTAGCTGAGACAAGACCTAGACTGCAAGGATTGCTTACCTCTTGGGAATTGTTAAACGAAGATATTCCTCATACTATAATCGCAGATAACGCAGTAGGCTATTTTATGGAAAGGAAAGAAATTGATTTAGTATTTGTAGGCGCTGATAGAATTGCAATGAACGGCGACGTTGCTAATAAGATAGGTACTTATGAAAAAGCTGTTCTAGCTAAAGAAAATAAAATTCCTTTCTATGTCTGCGCTCCGCTCTCTACATTTGATTTTTCTGTAAAAATTGGCAAGCAAATAAAAATTGAGGAAAGGAATGAGAATGAGGTTTTGAGGTTTTGCGGTAGAAGGGTAGCGCCAAATGCAGCAAAAGCCAGAAATCCTGCTTTTGATGTTACACCTGCAAAGTATATTAAAGGATATATTACTGAGAGGGGAATAATTAAAACCCCAGGAAAATTGTGAAAAAAAGATATTACAGACAAACACCTTCTTCTAAAGGGCTAGAAGATATTGAACGCAGGGCGCTTGAAAGATATACACCTGAATTTTATGCAAATCTAAACACCGGGACACTTGAACAATATTTTGAAGAGCGGAATGAAAAGGAGATCGATAAGCGCGAGCTTAATTGGCTCAATATTTCTATCCCACTAATCGTAGGCTCGCTTTTCGTGCTGATAACTTCTTATATCGGGCTGAAGATAGGCATGGCTGTTGGCGGTAGCTGGTATTTAATTTACATTATAGGTATAGCACTCAGATGGTCTGATAAACGAATAAAAATTGCAGGGAGTATAAGTGGTAGTGTATCTTCGGTATGCGTAGGGTATGTCTTTATTTATACTGCACTCTATATTTTGCGCGAGCAAGGCACTGTTAAATTCAGCCCTATCGAAACACTATCTGTAGCGATCGTAGGTTCAACATTACTATCTGTTTTAGCTGTAGTGGTGGCTATAACCTTGAGAAGGATATGGGTGGTAGAAGATCCTTTGCCTTTACCTGGTTTTGAGGCTTCGGTTACACTTCTGGACATCGCTCAGAAAGCCTATGCTGGGACTGCCAAGCAGGTAAAAAGAACCATTGGGCTGGTTATCTCCTTACTTAGCTTAGCTTTAGGGTTTTGTTTTCTTAGAGATTTCCCAATAAACGGAAAATCTATTTTTCAAAGACTTTTTGCAGGCAGATTTTATGACAGAGGGAGTATAATGCTACCAGAAGGTGCAAGTAGATATTTTTGGGCGAATTTTTACCTTTCTCCAATGCTCGCTGCTATCGGCTGGTTTATGCGATTGAAAGGTGCGTTCATCGTATGCTTAGGTTCTATTGTTACATGGCTCCTAATTAATCCTCTTGCAGTTTATTTTGGTGCTACGGCTTATGATCCACAGCTTGGTAAAACGATACTTATAAGCAACCCAATGCTCGCATATTCTAATTTTGCTAGAATTATTGCAATAGGTGCGATTGTAGGTAGCGGCTTTGCTGCACTTGTTAAAACACTGCCTAAGATAAGAGGCATAGCTACTTTTCCTAAAGCTCAAGCTCCGGGTATTTTAAAAAACATTAAGCTACTTGCAGGTATAGCTTTTGGTGTGCTCGTTGTCATATTCTTTTTAACAAGCGAATCGCTGTCCGGCTCGCTTATAATATCAATTCTCCTAATTTTGTTCTGCTTTTTCTTAGCTATTGTAGTAATAAAGATTATGGGTGAAACAGGCAGCACACCAGTTTCGGCAATGGGACTTATAGTGCTCATCCTGCTAATCCTGCCACTTAGAGCTCTGGGTTTAGATCCAAATACTACTGCAGTTTTGGGAATACTTGCCGTGACCGCATTCTGTGCAAGTACAGTTGTGAGCGCAAACCTGTTTTATGATTTTAAACTTGGTTTATACGTAGGTAACCAGCCGAAAAACTTGATTAAAGCACAGCTTATAGGCATTTTGCCAGGTACTGTTCTTGCAGGTGTTTTCATATCAATCCTTGCATTAAATCTTAAAGAGCTTGATCTTTTAGCCCCGCAAGCAAATGCACTTGCAGCCATTACTAACGCTTTACTTGGATTCCATGTAAACTACTGGCTGTTACTTGTAGGTATAGCTATAGGTGTTGTAGCAGAAGTTGTCACTGGAAGAGGGACTGCTTTTGCACTAGGGATGTATTTCCCGTTAGGTATTACTTTACCACTACTCCTTGGCGGCTCCGTTAGGTTCTTATGGGAAAAGAGATTACCAAAGCTCAAGCCAGAAGAAAAATCGTTAAAACTTGTAAATACCTATGCGATGTGCACCGGTCTGACTATCGGTGAAAGTGTAATGAGCGCTATCGTTTGCTTGGCTATCATGTTTTGAATCTTACTATTAAAAAGCTTCAAGGCGTGTACCTAAAAGGATGCCGTGCAGACTCTTTCTCGTAGAACAGCTCTTCTAATGTTGGTCTTCCTTCTATTGCTTTTCTCAGCGCGTATCGCATAGCTTTGTAATTATTCAAAACAACTCTTTTCTTATTTACTGCAGAAGGATGCACAAAGGCGTTTACCAGAATCACAAGCTCTTTACAAAGCTCTTTTGGCAACAGTCCATCTTTTATACTTGCATCGATTGCTTTATTAACACCTTCAGCTGCGTAGTTATAAACAAGCTCTTCTTGCGACTTAGTACGAATTGTTACTGTGGGGACTAAAAAAGTGAGAGGCTCTTTATTGATAATTCTTAGCTTTTCTTTGGCCTCTTTTAAAGATTCTTGAATTGCAAGCTCTAATGCGCTACCTTTACAATCCAATAAAAGGTCTATATGCGCAAGCTCGAAAATAGGAGGAGATGCAAAACCTTCGCCGACCTTCAGCTCAGAAAATTTTATTTTTTCATGTTGAGTAATAGCTGGAAATTTTGTCTTGATAATCTTATCTTTTAGCC
>JASEFT010000013.1:0-3457 GCA_030018475.1 Candidatus Thermoplasmatota archaeon | reverse complement strand
TTTTTTCATGTTGAGTAATAGCTGGAAATTTTGTCTTGATAATCTTATCTTTTAGCCCGTATTTTATCTCTCGAGCTTTGATTTTACCTAAATTCTCAAGCTCTATTCTTAACTCCTCTAAATCTTCTTTTCTAAAGGCATCGCCAGGCATTGTTGGCCTGCGCGATTTACCTACTTCAATACCAATAATCTCAAGACCGCTCTTTACAGCTTCATGAGCACAGGTTCTGCATATAATTCTAACTAATTTCTGGATTCTTTGTTGCAACGCACGAGCCTTCTCCAAATCCTTGCGCTGAACAGCTTTGTAGATATCTTGCCATACGTCTGGAATTAAATTAGCGCTAGCCAAAATGAGAGCATCTGCACCGCTTGCTAATGCAGCCATGCCTATTTCATCGTAGCCGCATACTATGGAGATTTTATTGCCTACTTTCTCAAATAACGAAGCCAAGAACGGAAAATTACCGCTTGAATCTTTTATTCCCACAATATTTTCCAGCTCTGCTAAACCTTCTACAGTCCACCATTCTTTATTCACTCCAGTAGCTTGGGGTAGGTTGTAGAGTATGATAGGGAAATCGAGCTCATTCAGCTTTTCGTAATGTTCGTAAATTTCTTTATAAGAAGAATTGAAATAGTAAGGAGTAACAACAAGTGCAGCTTTAGCACCAACGTCCTTTGCATACTTTGTTAGCTCAATTGTTTGTTTTGTAGAACTAGCGCCTGTGCCAGCAATTACAGGCTTTTTATTGGCAACCTCATCAACTACCCATTCTATTACCTTCATTCTCTCCTCTTCACTTAAATATACAAATTCGCCAGTAGTGCCGGTAGCAACGAAGCCGTTCACATCTTTCATCAGATAATTAACTAACTTTCTAAGCGCTTCTTCATCTAAATCTTCATTTGATTTGAAAGGCGTTACTAGCGCAGGAAATATACCTTTAAGCCAAGATAGTTTCTTCATAGTTTTAATTTGAACGCATTCTCAATCGCTTGCTTCGCAGCCAGATAAAAATTATGATACAAAATTTTTCTGTCTAGCGCGTTAGGCTGGACAAATACTTTCGCAAGCATAATATAATCATCAATTTCAGCTTGCTCAATTATGGAATCTTCCACACTATCTATTACTGCTTTTGCGATAGCGCTTTGGCAAGGGCCGTAGATAATATTAGCCTGCCTAAGATTTCTAAGCTCTACAGCGGGGATAATCAATGTGGAGGGCTTGACTGAAAGGTTAGGCTCTAAAATTGCAGGTAAGGCTTCATAACCTTTTCTAAGATAAAGAAATTGTTTAGCAAAAGCTCTAGCTAAAGGCGAGTTTTTTTTACCTGCCAAAATATCAACCGCTACTCTTTCTCTACCAGCTCCTGCAGCTCCAGTGCCTGCAAATAATTTATAATTCCGAATTATATCACTTGACACGCCAAGCTCTTTAAATCTTTCTTCTAGCGGTATTTTTTCTCCTTCAATAATTAACTCTTCTATTTTTAGCTTGCCAATTTTCTCAAGCTCTAATTTTATCTCCTCTCTATCCTCGTGCAAAATAACTCCGCCCTCTTTTAGAGGCGTTCTCGCTCTACCTACATTTAACCCAAGTAATCTCAAAGCGTATTTTATTGGTACCATGTTGCCATATCTGCAAAATATTCTTGTCAACTTTTGTACTTTTAATTGCAGCTCCTGCGCAAGTGCTAAATTACCATCTTTTAAAGATTTATACAAAGCTTGCCATATTTCAGGAAATACCTGTGCACTGCCCAAAATCATACCGCTACAGCCACTTGCAAGTGCAGGTAATACTACCTCATCATGACCAATTAAAATATTTATTTTTGATTTTACTTTTTCTAAAAGCTCTAAAGTATAGGTAAGATTGCCTGAAGAATCTTTGACTGCAATAATATTATCAAGTTCTGCAAGATCTTCTACAACTCTTCTAGAAATGTAATAACCTGTAGTTTGAGGAATATTGTAGATTATTATAGGCAAATCCACAGCCCTAGAAATTTGATAGAAATGCTCATATAAACCTTTATCAGAAGGCTTTATAAAGTAAGGTGCTACAATCAAGCAAGCATCCATACCTATTTCTTCTGCATATCTTGTCAGCTCTATTACCTGTCTCGTAGAAGGCGCGCCGGTACCGGCAATTGCAAGTTTTCCTTTGTTAACTTCTTCTCTAGCAATACCGTAAATGCGTTTCCTTTCTTCAAAACTTAGATATTCGAATTCGCCGGTCGTGCCGCAGACTAATATTCCATCTAGATTGCCAATCACAGCATTAATAAGCTCTCTAAAAGCATGCTCATTGAGCGCTTCTTTTTTATCAAATGGCGTGACTAACGCTGCGTAAACGCCCGAAATATCTTTCATAATTCTTATTACGGCTTAGGAATCGCCAAATCTTTAGCACCTCGCTGGGAAAGCTTTAAGTCAGGCATGTTCTTATCAATTATTTCTTTGATTATCTCTGCATATTTTACTTTCTCTCTAGCAAGCTCAGCTAGCGCATTTTCACTTACCCAGGGCTTGTAGAGAGCGCTCATACTCACGCCAGGCTCTATTTTGAAATAGCATGGCGAGCATATTCTTGCAAGCTCAGGAGCTTCCCAAAAGCGGTTAAAGCCTCCGAAGGAATCGAATAAAAAGATATGCACGTCCATAGGTATAGTCACAGCTTTCCTCAAACTAGCGAACATAGGAAGTGTTAAGTCACCAACCGGGTTGAATGTATTTGCTCCCAAAGTTTCTAGCACTCTAGCACCGGCTGCATTCGCATGGCCTGCGAGAATGCTCACTTTAAAAACAGTATCTTTTGGTATTATACCTTCTTTTCTTAAGTTGTTCAATATCCAGAGCAAGCCCTCATCCATTACTAGAAAGCCTCTAAAGCCAATATCTGTACAGCGCTTTATATCTGCAATTATATGAGATAAATTATCGGAGCCTCTTATACGCATACCTGAAAGAGCTCCTTCAGGAGTTCTTAACTGCGCTCCTAAATCCCAAGCGGTTCTTGGGCCTGGTGTAATGATAACTTCTAGCTTGGCGTCTTTGGCAAGTTGAGCAAATTTTGCAAGCTCTTTTTCATCAAGCAATGTAGAGCCCATAACTGTAGAAATTATTCTGTGCACTGGTATCTTGCGCTTATCCATTTCGTCGATCATAGCTTCTAACGTTGATGGTCTTTCTATACCTGAAATTTCCATTCTGTAATGCGCTCCGTCTGGAAACCTTAGTTTAGAGCTCGGTAGCTCGTATAAATCTCTTCCTGGAATACCTAGCTTTTCTAAATTTTTTCTTAGCTCTTCTAATTCAGACAAAGCAATCACCGAGTTAGTATTACTCTCGTGATTTATTAAATTGGAGGCTGTCAACTTAAGCGTTAAATTCTGACAATCCCATCACCTCTCAAGCCTAGTTTAGCTAGGAGGGATGGGATTGATTT
>JASEFT010000012.1:6049-27293 GCA_030018475.1 Candidatus Thermoplasmatota archaeon | reverse complement strand
TATAGAACCTGTGCTACCACCTAATCTAGGGGTGTAGGTGGGTGGGCTTTACTTGTTTCTATCTTCGCGTTACACATCCCAAACATTTTTAATCTCGTACTCCTTTATCATTCTTGTGGCATTTGAGGAATCAAAAATTGATAAATACAGTAAGATAACGGGGCTTCCCTTCTTCTTCTTAGGCATTGCGTTTCTTATAATAATATTTCTTCTAGCTTATCAGTTATATACATCTGCAGATACAATTTTACAAGATGGCGGCGAAGGCATGGAAGCGATGATGGGAACTTATTTTAGAATTTCAATTATAATAGGCGCTAAGTTTCTAGCACTTTCTATTATGGGCTTGTCAGGCTCTTGGATAGCTAATAAAGGTATAATGATGATGAAGACGCCGAAGGAGAAGGGCAAGTAGCTGCTTGAACTGAGCTTCTTGCTACACTGCTTCTAGTATTATTGTACTCTATCAGTACATAACTGAGATTCTTTATATTTTACAAGCCCCAAACAAATTCTCATGACAAAGAAATTTAATTGCGACAATAGAGGCTCAGTACCTTTTGCACTTGTTGCAGTGTTAATATTGATTCTCGCAGTAATATCTCTTGCATATATTAGCAGATTGAATCATCAGTACACCCAAAATGCGCTAAAGCAATCTCAAGTTGGTAGATTGAGCAACGAGCTAGAAGTTTTTCGTACAGATTTAGAAATCAAAGCTCATATACTGGCAATGACTGCTATTTCTGTAGCAACTCAGATCGATGGAAACGATAGTGCGATCAACTATTATTTTAGTGAGTATTTCAATGAATACATTTGGAGCTTAAAAGCTAATAATGCGTCTCCGAACCGCAACTATCAACTTTATATAAATGACTGGGATGTGGGTATTGGTCTTGCGCGGAAGAGCTGTTATGATATTATTCCATCAGACAGCACTCAAGAGCTTGCATTTCATTACAACACTACCGGCAAATCCAAAGCTCTGGATCTGACTTATGCGGGAAAGCTGGCTGCTGTAAATTGCACTCCTTACTATACTGTGGAAGGTTGGGTGAATTGCAGTGTAAAACACCTAACTAGCGGGTTAGAACTGCACAAGAACCTTACACTGTACAAACAACTCGATGCTCCTTATCCTTTTTTAGCTGAGAAATTCAAAATTTTAGATGCTCATACCAAGGGAAGCGTTTCAAATCTAGCGAGGATAATAAAATATATTCTCACAACAATTGCTCAGTATAGGGTATTTCAAGGCTATGGCGGGTTATCTAGCAACTGGCCTGGTTTGCCAGCGCCGCCAGGCGGCGTCTCAGATATTCTAACTCCTAATGATGTGGAGCTTGCAGTTAATGTTGCCGTGGTGCTTGAATTTGTAACTCTTTATAGGACTTTAGACCAAGAAGCTATAAATAGCTTTAATATAACCCATCCTCCTGCACTGTCAGAGCGCACGCTCTATAATTTAATTCAAAACTATGTAACCTCTGGCATTATAGACCCTGCAGATCTTATTGCACTGTATATATACTTAGATGAAAAGCCTGTAGACGTAATTGCGATTTTCGCGCAAGCACTCTATGCTATATTTGATCAGTATCTTGGAAAATATTTAGACTATTTAGACATAGCTGAGAATTGGGCAACGCTCAAAAGTTTTATCAAAAGGGTTCTTGGGTGGCTGGGTATAGGATTAGATAGTAGCGGAGCTATAACTATAGATAGCGGCAGGGTTGCACTCCCTAATGTTACATACCGACTGGAGATAAACAGTTCAAAAGCCGAAATTACAGAGATATGTTATCCATACTGTGAAGGCGCATGGGAAAAAGTTGGAAGTTACTGGCAGTGTTACGGTAGCAACGAGAGTAGTATTTTACATCAACTTGTGGATTTAACTTGCGAGGGTAGCAGTTATCCAATTTACCCGCCGCCTACAAATCACTCTTTGGCAGGCACTGTCTTCTTTATTAAATCTCAGAACGTGGTTTATTTAAAGTTCGAGCACAAATTAGATTTAAACGTTGGCGATGCTAAACTAGTAATTCGTAAAAGCTCATTGCAAGACTGGGAAGTACTTAAAACCTATAATTCAAATACTAGTGGATGGACAGCTGAGAGTATAACTATTCCTGAAGAATATATTAATTCTACAGCTCAGCTTGGTTGGGAATTTGATAGCAATGACCCACTGTCGGTTTGGGTTGTGAGAAATCTTAAAGTAGAAGAAATTTTTGATGGTGTAGAAGTAACCGATAAAGATCTACAAGCTACAACTTATAATGTAGACGACTACCATTGTAATTTAGTTGATGAAATATACAACCTTATAAATAATGCTGTTGAATTTCTGGCTGAGCTCTACAACCGCTCCAAAGAAATAATTACAAATTTATTCAAAGCGCTAGCTCAATACATAGCTACTGCTCTCGTAACAATCTTATTTGGAGGCATCGAGAATTATCCTCAGCTTGAAATAGACCCCAATGATGAGCAATCTATTATAGAATATATGGAGGTTACCTTAGAAGATTGGGTAAGAGTAGGCATTGGTAAGCTAAAATCTGATATTACTTCTACTACAGACTGGCTTGTAGACAACGTAAAAGAGTTTCTGGTCGAAGTTGTATACAAACTAAAAGATTGTATAAAAGGCACTATCGCGAGCGCTATAAATGGGATTGGGGACTGGCTTGAAAATGAGATAGTAGAAGTCGCAAATAATGTTGTAGAAGGTATAGTTGATTTTGTTGTTGGCGGAATATTTTGGGTATTCGGGCAAGGAGGTAAATATCAAAAGGCAAAAGACTATGTAAAAAATGAGGGGGCTACGTTTTGGAATGCTTTAAAGAATGGGATTACCAACGCGCTAAATGCTATTCTCGATGCAGTTACAGAGATTTTTGTAAAAATATTTGAGCTTGCATTTAATGAAATTGAAGAAGTGGTGGTAAGGATTGCAGAACTATTCGGAATGATAATTAACAGTTTTTTGACTACTCTCGAAAGTTTTCTACTGAAGGTACTTGTACGGCTTATGAGCGGCTGCGAGCTTACAAATACTAAATTTTTGCTCCCAGTAGATTATCAAAAGGATAGAAAGCAAACTCAATTTGAGATATGGACAGGTAGCTATGAACAAGCAGTTTCAAATCAAACTGTACAAAGTGAAAGATTCATAATAGATCAGACCCCAAACTATTTGAAGTTAGAATCTCAGCCTGTAACTGACAAGCTCGATTTAGAGTCTGCTTCTGAACTTTATGATGCACTTTATCATTCTCCAGCCCAGTACAAACTATGGCTCGAACTCAGCGCGCCTAAAGGCGTGCATTACACAACCGAAGCTGTTGATGAGCGGCCTTTCGAGACTACCTGGAATATTGAAGTTTATGGTAAACTTTCAGTCTCAGCGCGCTCCGAACGTAGAGTTCTATTAAACGACGGTGTACATAACTATTGTTGGAAAAACTCTACTCTCGAGCTCAATCTCAGTCTTACCGTTACCGTTTATTCAGGTTGGGGCTTGCAGGGTGTTGATTACACGCCTACTAATACCTTACTCGGTGATATCCTTGAGTTTCTGTCCAAAATATGGGATAACATTTTTGGCGTCGTAGGGATTGCCATCGACGTATTAGCAAAAATATCAGAGTATTTCATTAACATTATTTCTACACTGCTCAATTACTGCTTCTGGCTTGTAGATGCGATAAGTAACATACTGCAAATTGCAATAGAGTGGATAAGAGGATTTTTGAGCGAAGTCTTTAGCTGGGTAATAAATGGTGCATTATGGCTTCTAGAAAGGCTCGGTGTTACGAATTTTGAGTTTTCTGCTTTTGGTATCACTTTTGCTATCTATGTGGATCCTGACGGTAGCAAGAATTTCTACTCAAACTGCGGAATAGATGAGCTTTTCTCAATACTTGCAGAGATTAGCATTTTAGGGGCTCAGCTTGGATTTAGACTGGATGCTGTTGATGTTCAAGGTAAACGAGATATTATTTTGAATGGCAAACTAAAGATATTAGGCTTGGAGCTCAACTTAATATTAGATCCGCTTATGTGGGTTTACGAGCATTTTGTAGAATTGCACGGTAAATGCATGTGGAATGATAAGGGCTTGGGTTTTGACTTATATCTGCCAGAGCTCGAGCTTACAAATACGGTCTCCTTCTCTTTACCTGTAACGCCCGTGCCTATCCCAATACCGCCTCTGCCGATACAAGCCTCCGTAGAAATAGGTACTGAGCTAACTTACGAAGCCCCTGTTATAGACCATGTAGTAATTAACGAGTTCGAGCTAAGCTCTTCAACTAACGAGCAATGGGTAGAGCTCTGCAATCCTACTTACGAAGATATTCTCCTTGATGGATGGACAGTTTCTCCTTTAACCGGTGAAAGAAAAAATTACAAACTTGATGGTATTAGCATTCCGGGTGCTATAGCTTGTGCTCGCAGCTACCTTATAATTAATCTGTCGCATGGGTTTTTCACGGATGGTAAACCTTCAGGAGTGGTTTTAAGAAATAGTGTCGGAGAAGTTATAGATAAAACCCCAATCTACGCAGATAACGAGTACGACGATCGTACATGGCAGAGAGTTTACGATTGCGCACTAACTTGGGTATTCCATCCAAACAGTAAAGGGGGCGGCAATCCAGATATTAGTTCGCCGGCGAAGCCTTGTCTCAACCTTAAAACTTTAATTTCAAGTGCAATTAAGGACTGCTTCTCAGAGACCAAATATGAATTAAGCTCTGAGTACAAACAAGAGCTAGATTACGTTTTGAAATTTGCAAAAACTTTCGTTTGGAAATTTAAAGAAAGAATACTGGAAATCATCAGAGAGGTGGTTGTAGAGCTTGTGTTCTATGTGGATATTATAATCGAAGTTATAGGCACAGGTATTGGCGGAGGTCTAAAGCTATCGTTTGTAATGGAAGGTACAGCTATTGCAGAGCTGCTTCACTGGTTATGCAAAGCTGTTGCTAGTTACATCAAATATTTTCTCAATCCTAATTTGCACCAAAGTTATCCTTTACCATCCTCAGAGCTTCCAGAACATCTATTTTTAAGATTAGAAATTTACGGTAAAGCGGAAGCTGCGCCTAAGGTGCTGAGTGAGCTTTTACTTGCTGTAAATATGGAACTAAAAATCTCTGTGGTCATCCAAGCGAACATTCCGGCATTTACATTGTTTATGGTAGACCTGGGCGATTGGAAAATTGAGTTTGGTATCAAAGTTGCTTTTGAGAATGGAATTTCATTTGTAGGAGTTGGTAAGAACAGAGATTTGGAAATATGGCTGATAAAAGGCGCTATCTATGAAATAAGCGCTTAAAAAGAAGATGCTAGAATGGCTAAGCTCAAAATTTGCTATGCTTGTGGCTGTCACTATAATGATCTCTAGCGTTTTAGGTTTTTTCAAAATCCAGTTCGAAAATTTTGAAACTCAAGAGTTGCAAAATATCGCAGATACTATTTCTAGTACTGTAAATACAGTTTCGAGCTCCGCATCAGAGTTTAAACTGAGAATAACATTTAATTTAAGCAGGTCTGGCATTAAGCTTCCTTCTGAAATAGGTGGTAGAAATTACAAAATAGAAATCGCGCCAAATTTAGTAATAGTAACTTGTGATAATGTTGTGAAAGTGGGCACTTTCGCAAAATCTATCTGTTTATGGAATCCCCAAGAGCTCAAATATATAACTGCAGAGAGGTTAGAAGCAGTGAATTCCAAAATAAAAAGTATTTCTTGTCGTTCTTACGAAGATTTCTTTATAGCGAATAGAGCTATAGAGTTACCTGAAGGCTCTAAATATTTAACTTTCGTTTATTTGGAGCGCTCGGAATTGTTGCAGAAAGAAGCAAATATGTTATCTAACGAAATAAACGATTTTGTAAAAACCACTTTGAACGCATCTACTTTCAATATCAAAAAAGAGTTTGTAGCTCCAAATCAAATCTCATTCTACAGAGGTATTCTCATAATGAATGGACAAGGGCTGGAGCTGCCCGGCTTTATAAATTGCGATTATTTATGGAATCCAGCCCAAAATAATATTAGTAATCGAACTACTTGGGAATATCTGAATATAACTGATAGAATGCTCGGCTCAGGTTTTGAACTAAATCAAGGTGAGAGCTTCTATGTAGAAAGAAGGTTACTGGAAATTACAGATGTGGCGCTAGACCTCCATACTAACAAGACCAAATTATTCACGTTTTTATACATGTAATTTCCTCACTTTTACCGCAATACCTCTTTTAAAACTCAGCATTTCCTGAGAGTTAAGCAAAGCTCTGCCTACGCCTAAAAGATTATCTTGCTTATCTACAATCAAAACCTCGTCATAAGGTCTAAGCTCTTCATCGCAAAACTCAACAAACTTAGCAAATAAATTTCTACCTCTCTCAATAAACTCTACAGCTTCTTTATTAACCGCGACTCTTAGTTTTGGATATTGGAAAAAGGAATGTAATAACCTTGCCCCTTTCAACTTTAAACTGAAGAACCCGTCGTTCCGTACAGAGAGCGCATACTCAGTGTCAATAAAAACATTTCTTATCCTGCCTGTTTTCGATTTTATTATTCTCACATCTTTATTTTCAAACAAAGCTTTACCTGCATTTTTACCAAACTGCATATTTGCAACTGCTTGCAGTCTCAAAATGTCGTAATCAATATATTTCTTCTCAGCAACGAGTTTTAGAGCTTCTAGAGTTTCTTCGCTATTCCAGAGGAGAGCCATTGAGTAATCGAAATGGTCGAGATAGTTCTTAAGTGACTTCTCACACCTTTCTTCAAACTCCCTATAAATCTTTTCTGGCATAACCACATGTGCTATTGGGTAAATCTCAGCCAGCTCAATGGGTACTGGGGCGATACAAGAATTAACAACGAAATGCGCATTTGTTACTTTCAATACTTCTCTTATTATTCCGCTATAAGTTCTTCCGTAAGGCTTTCTACTCTCAGGCAGAACCACAAGGATTTTAGTATCCTTAGGCTTTTCATAGCGCTCGAACAATCTTTTTTCATATCTATAAACGCTAGGCCTTTCTAAAGACTCTTTACAACTATAAAAAAAACTCTTTCTCGATAAATTATCGAATTTTTCTAAAAATTCTTTGTAGCGAGCAATTACTTTAAGTAAATTGCCTAAGCTTGGATGTACAGTACAACGTTGCTCTACAAGTTCCCATAAATTGTTCTCGTAAATTGCTTGCTTGACTTTAGCAAGCTCTCCAAAGCTTACGTAAAGATTATGCTCCGCAATTCTTTTCACCCTTTCCTGCTTGTCAAGCTCTTTTAGCTCTTCAAATTGATTGCAGACTGGGCAAACGCAAGGTGAATATCCTATCTCTTCCAATGCTTTCGTACCTTCTGGAAAAACCAATCTTTCAGCTTTTGCATATTTTGCATAGCTTGCTGAGTCAAAAAGGTCGCAGCCTAAAAGCACGGCAACAGGGAATATTATAGGGTGCCCGCAGCCGAAGAGGTGTACTGGTCTAGAAGGTACAAGCTCTTTTTTGGAAGTGAGAACGATATTTACAAGAACTTCAAATCTATAACTTTCGAGCAAAGGGACAACGCCTCCAATTGCAAAAATATCGCATTCCAATTTGGAGAGCTCTTTTGCACAATATTCTCGCAAATCCGGATAAAGGCCGCCTTGAACAGTGCATGCAAGCAATCTATCTTCTTTCTTAGCGACAGCTTGTTTTGCCCTCTCAATTGTCTCTAACACGTCATTTTTACTGTCACTATATTTTCGATCTAACGGAGAAATAACGTCAAGCATTGTTACGATATCACTATCTATTTTAGTTTGGAATCCTAGTATTTCTTCGTTGTTTATCTCAAGATCTCCATACTCATAAGCTTGGAAACTGCCGGAATCTGTCATTATTGAAGCTCCAAAATCTAGCGTAGAGCGGAGACCTTTTTCTAAACATTCTTTTTTCAAAATTTCATTATTATAGATGATATAAGAGTTTGTAATTATTGCTTCGCATCTAAAATTCTCTTTAAGCTCTTTAGGTGAGATCAAAATTTGGGTTGGATTGATTACCGGTAGTAAAGCAGGAGTAGTAATTTTGCCACTTTTAGTCTCAAGAACTCCTATTCTTGCAAGTCCGTCACGATATTTAACTTCGAACATCTACACTTTTACTATTCTTCCGCCAGCTGAAAAATTGATTGCTCTTAATTTACCTTTTATTATCAAATCGCCATTAGCTTCTACCCTTTTAGCAGTCACATTTTTCATTATGAAAATATCGCCATCTGCAAGTAGTTCTTCAGCTTCTACATCGCCCTCAACTATTATATTGCCGCCTGCAACAATCTTTCCATCGATATTAGCACTTGAAATTAAAGTTATATCTCCTCTGGCAAGCATATCGCCGCATACAGTAATATTTTCTGCTACAATGTTCTTCTTGGAAATCACATCGTAATATATGACACATCCTCTGCCTATCTGCAAATCTACTGGCGAAATTATTCCATGCCTTATAGTGCTATCAGGCTTTACAGTGACAATGTTTTCTCTAACTTCTATGTCGTCTCTAAATAGTTTCCTCATTTTTTTTGTTACTACACCGGCTTTAGCTCTTTACCAACAAGCCATTTATTTAATTTAAATAACACAAGCATTGCAACAGACCATTGTAGAATTAAGGTTGCGCATCCGATTGGCATAAGCGGGTTCCACCATTGTGGCGATTGCAATGATTGCCATAGGTACCAAACCATAAGTGCTCCAAATTGTAACGGGAATAATATTGTAATAACAAAATCCCACCAACGACCTATATTTATATCGTTAAAGCCTGTATTGATAAGCTCTTTTCTAAATTTACTAGCGCCGTATTTCCAAACTGCGAAAGCAACGAAGAGTCCTGCAACTATTAATCCTAGACCCCAAACGAAATCTTGATTTGCTAAAAACACAGGCTCTGCACCGATTACAATTACAGCTGATGGCAATCCTAGTAGAAAAGTAGCGCATGCTACAACAGCCAGAGATTTATGTCTTGACCAACCATGATCCATGAAATTTCTTGTTGCAATTTCAAAACCTGAAATTAGAGAAGTAAGTGTTGCGAAAGCCGTTGCAATGAAAAACATACCTGTTATGAAAATACCGCCGGGCATTCTGAGGAAAAGACCGGTAAGATGTACAAATGCTAAGCTTGTTTCTCCGGACTCCATTATTCCGAGCGCCTCGCCTGTAGTTGCAGAAAGCGCGAATACAGTGCATATCACTGCTATACCTGCGATAAGCGCAACTGCAGTATCACCTAAACCTGTGATAAATGCATTAAGTGCGGTGTCTTCCTTTTTCTTCATATAAATTGCGTATGTGAGTGCCATACCGAATCCTGCTGAGCATGACCATGCCGACTGCGCTAGAGCCCTTACCCAAGTCTCAGCTCTCACTAAATACTCCATTCTAGGAATGTACATAAATTTTAAGCCGTTCAACGAGCCTGGGAGCGAAAGTGCCCAAATAGCGGTTACAAATAGAAGAATGAACAACAGTGGGATGAGTATTATATTCACTTTTTCTATTCCTTTTCTTATACCTTTGTATACAACGTAGGCGCAAAAAGCTATAGCTATAAATTGGAAAAATATTACCTCTAATGGCGAAATAATAAAATTATGCCATACCTGGCTTGTGTTAGTACTTGCACTCAGGCTACCTGATAAGGCTAGAGTAGAATACTTAATTGTCCAACCTGTAATCACAGCGTAGTAAAAGCAAACAATTGTTGATACAACCATCATCCACGCACCCATAAATGCATATTTCTTGCCCACGAAAATTTTAAAAGTGCCTATTGTGCCGAGCCTTGTCTTCTTGCCTAACGAAAATTCTGCAATTAGCAAAGGTGCAGACCATGAGAACAGGAAGATTATATAAGCTATAATAAAAGCTCCTCCACCATTAGCAGCAACTTCTTTAGGAAAGCGCCAGATATTGCCTAAGCCTATAGCTGCGCCAAGCGCTGCAAATATAAGTCCCCATCTACTCTTCCATACTTCCATATTTCTTCCTTTCGGATCTCATGGCTATTCTAAAGCACATGAAGAGTCCGCCATAAGTTATTCCAAATGCTGCTATCATCATGAAGCTCATAGTAGCGAGCGTGGCTGGAGTGTCTTCAAAAATTTTCTCTCTAGCTCTTAAAACACTTTCTAGAGGCTCGTCTCTAACAACCCACTCCCCCCGCGGATTCTCAGCAATTTCTGCAATGTAAAGATTAACTTCTACGTGGGTCTTAGAAATGTTTAAAACCTCTTCGTAAGGCGGCGAGTGGTCTCTACCAAGCTCTATAGTATAAGCCAGAACGTTCCTTTCACCGTAGAGCCAATCTGTGGCATCGCCCAGAGTCCAGTATAAATCGCTACTCTGGCTAACTCTGTAGCCGTTGAACTTCGAAATATTATTTCCTATAGACAAAAAGAGTTCTTCCTCAGGGGGATCTTCGTCTGTATAGCCCCAGGGGTAAAGAATCACTTCACCATAAGTGTGATAAGAAAGTGCAAGTGTGAAGTTGTGCTCGCTCACAAAACCTCTTATTGCTTTGGTTTCTGCCTCCGAGAAAGCCTCTTCGCCACGATATCGATCGCTGTAAGGGTTGTTGCTTGTAGTACCTAAATAATGCACTCTGTATCGAGGAACATAGAAGAGCTCCCATTTATAACCGTAATTTCTATTTAAATCTACGCCGTAGCAGTTAGGTAATGGATTGCCTAAGGGACCATAATTTGGCTCTCTATTTTTACGCTCGTCAGCTTCTACACCGTCTGGGTTAAACATAGGAATAATATAGAGCTCGCGGTTATTCACAACCCATCTTACTCTATTGCCCTCTTCACTAGCTTCATAATATTTTTCAGCAAGGTAGTTTATAAAATAAATCAGAACTTCGTAAGAGGTTTTCTCATTGCCATGATGCGCTCCCATATACAAAACCTCAGGCTCGTTCTCGTCAATTTCAGGATTATCTGATATTTTTATTACTAGAATTTCTCTTCCTTCGTAAGTTATTCCTATAGAAGAAATATTAATAATATTTGGGTATTTGCCAGCCAAATCTTCAAGCTCTAAGCGCATACTATCGTAAGAGTGGTAGCCCCCTTTTATTTCGCTACTGCTCAACTTTACTGAGTTTGCAGGTGCAGAGCTTATTATTAGAATTAAACACAGGAGGAGTAATCTTTTGCCCATTTTATTATAATATTGTTTTGGGGAGATATAAAATTAATAACTGTGTAAATCATTCTCATAATTATGCTCTCCGTACTTGCGATCGGAGGTTCTGACAGCTCTTCAGGAGCTGGTATACAGGCAGATTTGAAAACTTTTTCAATGCTGGGCTTGCACTGCGCTACAGTAATTACTTGTATTACAGCTCAGAGCACAGAAACAATAAAAAAAATTTACCCACTGCCTATTGAAGCTATTGCAGAGCAATTTGATACTGTAATCAAGGATATGGATATTCAGTATGTAAAGACTGGAATGCTCCACAGCGCTGAGATAGTAAAATTAGTAGCAGAAAAAATCAGCAAATATAATTTAAAAGCCGTTGTAGACCCTGTAATGAAATCCACAACTAATATTAAGCTAGTCGAACAAAATTTTATAAACTCTTTACGAAAGTACCTTATACCAGAAACATTCATTCTAATGCCGAATTTATATGAGGCTAGTACAATTATTGGGAAAGAAGTAAAGAATATTTGTGATATGGAACTTGCATGCAAAGAGCTCTATAAGTTTGGCGCTAAATACATTATTATCAAAGGAGGTCATTTAGAGAAAGAAGCAGTTGATATCCTTTATGACGGAAAAAATTTCAAGCGCTACTCTTCCCCAAAGCTAATTGCGAAAGCCCATGGCTCAGGCTGTAGTTATTCTGCACTTATCACAGGATTAATAGCAAAAGATTTGAAAATTGAGAATGCAATTGAGAATGCGAAAAATCTTATTACAAAAATGATTCTTGCTAGTTATAAGCCAGGTAAAGGCGTAGATGTAGTAAGTCAATATGCAATAGTAGAAGATGATGTTGAAAAATATAGGGTTTTAAAAGAATTAAAAGAAGGTGTGGAATGGGTTAAGGAAAATCTTCCTTTGCGGCTTGCTCCGGAAGTTGGTATAAATTTTGTATACGCTTTACCTAATGCTACTTCTTTGCAGGATGTTTGCGGTATAGAGGGAAGATTGGTAAAGGTAGGTAATAGATTAAAAAGAGTTGGAAAAATAGAGTTTGGCAAATCGAAGCATATTGCGACTGCAGTTTTAACTGCGATGCGCTATGATAAAAGCATACGCTCTGCAATGAACATTAAATACTCAGAAGAAATTTTGGAAAGAGCTAGAGCATCAAGACTGAAAATTTCATCGTTTGACAGGAGTAAAGAGCCACAAGAAGAGAAAATTTCTACTATGGAATGGGGCACAAGCAGCGCAATAAAGAAAGCAGGCTTTGTACCTGATATTATTTACGATAAAGGTGCGCTCGGCAAAGAGGCAATGATAAGAATTTTAGGTAAGTCTCCAAAAGATGTGACTTTAAAATTACTTAAACTCAGCAGATAGACTTAACCAAAAAGCTAGTCAAGAAGAACCTCGTTGCTGAGTTTACTTAAACTCCAAAACTCTTTCTAAAATTCTTTTCGTTCCATCGTATTCTTTTGATAACTCTTGAAGTTTTTTTAATTTTTCGTTGACCTTTTCATTGCTAGTAAGCTCCATAGTTGCGCTATAAAGGCTTTCACTATCTAACTTGTTCTGCTCTATAACCTTTCCTATACCTAAACTTTCGCATCCTCTTGCGTTCACATATTGTTCAGGCTGGTTTGGCTGAGGTATTAGAATAGAAGGCTTGCCATAAACCACAATTTCAGAAATTGTGCCATGGCCACATCTAGAAATTACCAAATCACAAGCTTTAAGAAGCGATGCTCTGTTCTCAGCCCAGTCCTTTATAAGAATATTCCCTATTCTTTCTTCGTAGCTACCGCCGGGGTCGCCTTTTACAACTACAAAATTTATCTCTTTACTTAGATTCTTAATTGCATGCATAATTAAATTAAAAGAGTTTAATCTTGAACTCCCAGGACCACTTATAGGTATATAGACTAAAATTTTATTAGTTTCAAATCCTAACCGCTCTTTCAAAATGACTTGTGAAGGCAAGCTCTCTGGTCTTTCTCTAACTATAGGACCTACAAAATTAATTTTTAGTTTATCTGTATTTAAATTCTCCTTACCAATAGTATAAGGCTCTGGTAAGTCGGGTGCTATAACTTCAGCTGCGCACCTTCTCAAAATCAAGTAATTAAAATTAGAAATTAAATTTCCTAATTGCTCTTTGAAAGGTATCTCGAAAGCAACGATTCTTATCTGATTTGCTATGTAAAGGACTGGAATTTTAAGTTTAGCAGAAGCTAAAAGTGTAGTATATCTGGAGTCAGAAATTACAAGGTCGGGCTTGAACTTCTTTAACGCATATTTTTCAAATAAATACTGCTGTACAAAATGCAAACCTTCGACAGCACTTGCAACTAGAGTTCTTTTTATATCGAGCTCGCCTCCTTTTTCTCGCCATCCGATATTTGGCGCTCTCAGCAATTCGTAATTGTTTCTGGTTACAAGCTCAGAAGCTTTACCATAAGTTGAAAAAACCACCTCAATGCCCCTTTCTCTTAATCTGTCTGCTATTGGTAACATTCTGGACGTATGTGCTAGCCCTATACCGCAAGTGCCAAAATAGACCTTCATGCAGTAGTAATTGCTTTGGAAGAATAAAATATTAGGTTAGAAAGAATTAAATTCATCCATATTCATTCATTCTCTTAATGGCCTTTGAAAGACCCGGTAACTGCAGCTCTTGCGGAAAGCCTATTACAGGCGTAGTTAAAGGTGTAGCTTCGTTTAAATGCCCCCAGTGCAATAATACAATAATAGCGAGGTGCTTTAAATGCAGAGAGCAGAGTGTTCTCTACACCTGTAAAGAATGTGGGTTCGTAGGACCTTGAGAGAAAAATGGGTAAGGTTATCGTAGGATTGAGGGTATTACCTGCATCTGTAGAAACGAATTTAGAAGAGATAAAAAATGCTATTAAATCTAAAATTCCCCAGTATGCTACTCTTGGAAGCATAAATGAAAAATATATTGCCTTTGGATTGAGAGCTTTAGAATTGGCAGTGATAATCCCGGACACAGCCGGCGGTAGCGAGGGGCTTGAAAAAATAATCTCCAGTATCAAAGGCGTTAGCAGTGTAGAAATTATAGGCACAGGGCTGCTCTGATTGCTAATATTCCCAACTAAACCGCTTGTCTAAAAACTCACTTAAATATTTACAATATTTTTTATTTGCTAGACTCTCATTCTCTATAATCCTACATCCTCTCTTCATTATGATCTCAGTTATATCTTTGCCAAGATTAAAGCTCAAAATTTTGCTTTTAATTAAAGCTTTTGCATTTGTAAAATCTCTTTTTATATCTACTACCCATCTATCATTTTCAATGTATGGCTTGGTTAGGGCTTTTTTTGAGTTCAGCCACTTAGCTAAAAATTTTTTGCTGTTCTCATCCCAAAGGTAAGGGCCGAAATGCTTTTTAGCGCTAGGAAACTCGAAAATCTCAAATTGAAACATCAGAACTATGCTTTTATTCACATAGAACTCGGAGCTAAGAATTTCGAATCCCTGCTCTTTACACAGCTGCAAAATTGCTTGCTCACATTTTCTTAACTGAGGATAAAGGTTGTCAGGTATAATATCAGGCTTATCAAACTCAATGCCTAAAATCTTAGCACCCCTTTCTTTTAACTCTTTAAGTAACTCTTTTCTCATCAGAATCTTTCGCTTTTTAGGGAAGAAAAATTCTAGTTTTGGCGCTTTGAGGTATTCTTTGCAGGCATGGATGAAAATACTAAATTTTTCAGATGAAACTGCAGAAGCCACATTTCTTTTTGGGTCTACTGGGTCCGTAACTACGAGCGGACTATCAAACTTAGCGTTTGAGCGTACAAGCTCAATTTTTTTACCCCTCCGCCACTGTTGCGCTTCTTTGATCAGATTTCTGAAACTTCCGTATTTAATAATAAGGAGCTCGCAGAGATAGCCTGAAAAGCCTTCCACTCGCGCTTCAGCGCCGTAGCAACCAATGCCCTTCAAAAATTGTTTTAACAACCTAACTTCTTTTTTCTGCTCATCCTTTAAATTCTCGATTATATAATCTGTGTGGAGCGGAGTTCTATCTACAGCACTTATCCTTTCTGCGCCTTTTTCAATTTTGTAGCAAGGCACAACATCTATTTCGTAGCCTTTGTAAAAGCCGCTTGTGTAAGGATGCTCTGCATATTTTAGCACACCTTCCGGTAGCACTTCTTTGCCAATTTTCAAGCCTAATTCTTCTAATTTCTTTCTTTCTATGTGCTTGGGGAAAAGAATGAAAATATCGATATCAGGGTTCTTAAGCCAAGTATCTTTTGCAACAGAGCCTACAATCGTAGGATCAGCTTCAACACTTAACTTCTTTATCGCTTCACAGGCTCTTTTTAAAAGGTCATTAACCACACTCGCAATTTCAGCTCTTTCTCGATTGGTAGGCGCTATCCTTTTAAATACTTCAAGTTCAAGCGCTATCATTATCTAAAAATCAGATCTGCCAATCCACACTTTCCACAGCAATAACTTTTTTCACTGCAGGCACTTCTTTCTTTAGCTCTTCTTCAACACCCTTTTGCAAAGTGAGTTTCGCCATAGGGCAAGTAGCGCAAGCTCCTGTAAGTCTAACTGTGACCGTACCCGAGCTTTCGTCAACGTTTATTAGCTCTACATCGCCACCATGCGCTTGAATATTAATTTTTATTCTTTCCAAACAAGCCCTAACTTTCTCAATCATATAAAGCCTGCTTTTTGAAGAGTTAGCAGGTCATCTGTGCTCAGCTTCTCACCTTGCTTGAAGCGCTCGTAAATTTTCTGAGCCCTCTCCTTTACTTTAAAATCTGTCTTAGCTTTTAATGCAAGTCCCTCTTTTTGTTTAAGACTTAAAATTATTTTATCAAAATCGCGTAACTGAGCTGAAAGCGCCGAGTATTGTTCATATTCGCTGGCCGAAATATTTTTTAACCTTACAAATTCCCTTTGAGCTGCATCAGCTTCTTTCCTTAACCTATCAGCTTCTCTATAAGTTCCAGCTATTATTTGCGCTATTTCTTTGCATTCTTTTATCGAGCTGCTAATTTTATTTTTCCTCTCCTGAATGCTCTTTTCTATCTCGTTAAATGCTTTACGAATCTTTTTAATATCTTCATTTTGCTCTAGAATTCTCTCTTTCTCCCTAATTTGAGTTTTTAGTTTAGTAAGTCTTTCCACAAGCTCTCTCTCTCTTCTCGGCTCAAGTGCTGTGGTCATATGCTTGAATTCTAACTGTTTCGCCTCTTCTTTTAGCAAGCTTAAATAGGGGCCTTTTTTAGGGAGGCAAGCTCTTATCAAAGAACTTAATTTCTCGGCAAGTATTCGTCCCTCTTTTGTTAAAATATCATTTTCAGATTTTATTTTATTAATCTCTTCTCTGAGCTTAATAAGCTTAGCTTTGCTCTCGCTTGCCTTCCCACGCAAAAGCTTTGTCTTCTCGTTAAGTTTGTCGCGTTTATCAGCCTGCTCTGTAGCTAACCTTTCAATCTCCTCTATCCTCTTTTGGCAACCTTCCAATTTTATTGCCAATTCGTCTCTCTTTAGCTCTAATTCCTCTATAATACCTGCCATTGGCACACAATAAAAATGCGGTTTTAATAGATAAGATTTTCGTTTGTTGTGAGAATAGAAAAAGTTCTCATATTTGAAAGCTATTTTAGTTTTTGATGAGGCCATACGTTATAATTAACTGCGCTATGTCCGTAGATGGTAAAATTGCGCTGCCTACAGGAGTGCAGACGAAGATATCTAACGAAAAAGATATGCAAAGAGTGCATAGACTAAGAAATAGTTGCGATGCAATTCTTGTAGGTATAGGCACAATTCTAGCAGACGATCCAAAACTTACAGTCAAAAAGGAATATATTCAAGGTATTGTCAGAAGCCCAATAAGAGTAGTTATAGATTCTAAATGTAGAATTCCAAGAAATGCGAAAGTGCTGAACGGTACTGCGAAAACAATTATTGCTGTTGCAGAAGGCTGTAGCAAGGAATTAAAAAACGCAGAGGTCATTAAGTGTGGTAAGGGCGAAGTAGATTTAAGAAAACTTCTTATTACGCTTAGGAAAATTGGTATAAGAAAATTACTTGTAGAAGGCGGCAGTAAAATCATATGGTCTTTTTTGAGTAATGGCTTGGCTGACGAGCTCAATGTGTTTGTAGGAAGTATTGCTATTGGCGGCGAAACTACGCCAACACTTGCTGGCGGCGAAGGCGCTAAAAAGCTAGAAAGTGTAGTAAAGCTCAAGCTGAAAAAAGTTAGTAAGCTAGATAACGGCGTGCTATTACAATATATTGTGAAATGAAATTCGTTGCAGATCATATGCTTGGAAGACTTGCAGGTTGGTTGCGCTTGCTCGGCTTTGACGTACTCTATCCTAAAAATTTGAGAGATGACGAGCTAATAAAAATTGCTAATGAGCAAAATAGAATACTTTTAACTAGGGATAGAAAAATTACTGGCAAGAATGTATTTCTCGTGAGAAGTGTTTTCATAGATAGGCAGTTAGAGCAAACTGTTAAAGAGCTCAAACTAAAGATAGAAGATGAATTCTCAAGATGCTCTATATGTAATACTGAGATAGTTGAAGTGCCTAAAGAGCAAGTAAAAGATATAGTACCCGAGAGAGTTTATAAAGAGCAAGCGTTACTTTGGAAATGCCCTAACTGTAATAGAGTTTATTGGCAGGGCAGCCATTGGAAAAAGATAAGTAAAAAAATAGAAGAGTTGAGAATATGAAAAATTCTAAAGCGCAGTTATTGTTACTCGCAATTGCTATTTTAGCTATAGCTCTTATTTTAATAGCTGCAAGCGCTACTGTGCTTTTGAACGTAAAGAGAGACTCAGTCCAAGAAATATCTGAAAACTTAGGCAATGATTTTAAAGAGCTGAAACTGAATTTCGGCTATGCTTTGGAGGATGAGTTGACTAATAAACGTGCGATACTGGATAAAAATGTAGACGATACTAATAATACAACTGTGAGACAGGCAATAAATGAAAGTATATGGAATGTGAGCTCGCAATTTGAATATTTGCAGGCGCTGAAAGGCAGGATTTTCAATGCAAGTTGGAATTCGAGTTCTGCAGAATGTTTTTATGCAGATGACAAATATAGAAATATCTCTATTAATACTACTTTGGTACTCCACGCTAAAGATTTTTCTATAGCCGAGTTTGTAAAATATAAGTGCGAGTGGAACATTACTGCAAGTAGATATGAAGTGAAAATTTATGAAGAAGAAGGTAGCGCCTGAAAAATTTATCTATTACACATTCCCTAAAATGGCTGTTCTAGTTACTGTCGTCAGCAAAGCTCAGCCGAACATTATCACTCTTGCATGGCATTCTCCGCTTTCTTTCAACCCGCCACTTTATGGAATATCAATAGACCCAAAAAGATACTCTCATAATTTGATTTTAGAAGCAAAAGAATTTGTGGTTAATTTTGCGCCTTGGGAAATTTTAGATAAGTTGCATTACTGCGGTATGAAATCCGGGAGAGAGACAGACAAATTCGAAGCCACTGGCTTAACACAGATAGCTGCAAGTAAGGTTAAAGCTCCTCTAATCAAAGAATGCTACTCTCACTTAGAATGTAGACTTGTAGAAAGTAAGCTTTACGGTGACCATACATTGTTTATTGGTAAGATTGTAGCTGTATCAGTAAGTGAAGATTGTTTTAACGAAATTCTCAAGCAAAACACAAGACCTATCTATTACTTGGGTGCAAATACTTATACTACGATTGATAATAAGGTGAGAAAGAAACTTTAAGCAACTACTCCACCTTTATTTTTCCTTCTACGATCTCTTTTAGAACAAGCTTTGGGTCTTTACCTTCTATAGTTACTCCCACAGAGATACAACTCCCTATAACTTCTTTAACTCGGGCTTCTAAACTACTACCCTGCAAATCTTCTTTCTTTAATTCTGCAATTTTCTTTACCTGCTCTAAGCCGATATTTCCAGCTTTTGCTTCTTTGTGCTTCCCGGAACCTTTTTCAATACCTAGCTCTTTAAATATCAAAGCGCTTGTCGGAGGAGTGCCTACTTCAATTTCAAAGCTCTTGTCACTTTCAATTAAAATTTTAACAGGTACTTTCATACCCTCAAAATGTTTCGTTTTTTCATTTATTACCTCTATTATTCTAGGTATATTAACCCCCAGGGGGCCGAGCAAAGGTCCTAGTGGCGGCCCCGGAGTTGCTTTACCACCCTCCACAAGCGCTTCCAATACGTCAGTCATTTTCACTTCTTCTCAACCAATCTAACATGCGTGCCTTTTATAGTGACAGGTATGGGTACCATAGCTTCAAACAGCTCAATTGTGACCTCTTCTTTTGTTTCATCTATACGTTGAATTCTTGCTTTCTCGCCTTTAAAAGGTCCTGCAATAATCTCTACAATATCGCCTTCGCTAACGCCTGCACTTATAGGCTTGGGAACAAATAAATGCTCTATTTCGCGCACATTTGTCTCTCCTTTTACAAGGCCTCTTACATGCGCAATCCCTTTTATCATAGACTGTAGCTCGTAAAAGTTAGTGGCTTCTACAAAAACATAGCCTCTTAATCTTACTGGCGAAAGTATCGCAAGTATATTTGCAGTTCTTTTAGCGCGATTCGCTATAGCATCAGCTACATCTTTTTCGTGACCAATTGAGGTTTTTACTACAAAAAGCTCGGACTTCTGTTCTTGAGCCATTTTGTCACTTAGAGCCCTAATAATGAGCGCATCGACGCATATAAATTATTCCAGAGCCAGTACACAAGGAAGCCTGCACCACCAATAATCAAAATTCCAGCGCCTGTAACAAGAAGTACTTTTTTGAACTCGTCTGAAGTTGGCTTTCTCGAAAGTTTTACTACTCTGCCGTACTTACCTTTACCTAATTTTTTTAAACTTTCGTCTACTTTTATTTGGGTCTCATAGACCTTTTTTACAAGTGACACTCTATCTCACTATATCTATGCCATAGGTAGCTTCTTTGCCGAGTGCCAGTGCCCTCTCAGCTCTACCAAAGATCTGCTCTGAGCTGACGCCTGTGCATACAATCATTACTCTCATTGAATGCTCCAAGGCAGGATCTATGCTAGCGCCCCATATTATTGTAGCTTCTGGATTGACTTTTTTATGAACTTCCTCTACTACTGCTTGCGCTTCTGCTACAGTCATGTCAGGTCCGCCACAAACGTTAATTAAAGCGCCAGTAGCATTTGTTATATCCACATCAAGTAGTGGCGAGGCTAAAGCTTGCTGTATTGCCTTTTGCGCTCTGTCGTCTGCATCGCTTTCACCTAAACCTATCATAGCAACTCCGCCGTTCTTCATTATAGTTTTTAAATCTGCGTAATCTACATTTATCAACCCAGGCTTAGTCATCATTTCCGTAATACTCTTTATAGAGCGCATTAGAATTTCATCTGCAAATCTAAACGCTGCATTTAAAGGCATTCTTGGTACGAGCTCTAGCAGTTTATCATTTGGAATTACTATAACTGTATCAGCAATATCCTTTAGCTTCTCCAATCCCATCAAAGCGTTCTTCATTCTTACTAAGCCTTCTGCTTTGAACGGGAGTGTTACCACTGCAATAGTTAAAGAATTTAAATCTCTAGCTATTTTAGCGATTACGGGCAAGCCGCCCGTGCCTGTGCCACCACCTAATCCCGAAGTAGCAAATACGATATGCGCTCCTGATAGGGCTCTTTTTATTTCCTCTTCTGTTTCTATAGTAGCACTCTCGCCGACTGCAGGTATAGCGCCGGCGCCTAAGCCGCGAGTGCTGTGCTTTCCAAGCAGTATCTTTTTGGGTGCTCGTACGTTGCGTAACAAATGCTGTGCATCTGTGTTCATTGCAATAAGCTCAGCCCCAGCAATACCTTCCTGCACTATTCTTGTGATTGTATTGCTGCCACTACCGCCACAGCCAGCAACTTTTACATTCACTCGCAAGGACTGCAACAATTCCTCGAGCTCTTTGTCTTCTTTCGAT
>JASEFT010000012.1:0-5996 GCA_030018475.1 Candidatus Thermoplasmatota archaeon | reverse complement strand
GTGTTTGGTAATGAACTTGCGAGTATAAAAGATTTTATGTTACTTGAGCTCATACAAGAAGGAAAGCTGAAGATTTCGACATTCTCTACTAATAATATTCTTTAAGAAGCTCTTCTTTCTTCAGTAGCTTATTTAACTGATTGGATAATTTATTTTCTAGAGCTTCTTGCCCCCTTATTATCTCCTTGAGTTCTTTAGTAGCTTTAGGAGAATATTTCCCTATACCTATTGCTATAATTGCTTCACTCTTCGCTTGCGGATAGATTTCGCCTATTGGGAAATACTCGCCTTTTTCAGTAATTATTTTTTCTACTTTATCGGAAAACTCTAAAATTCTTTCGCCAACTCCTACAGGTAGATAAGGGGTTTTCCATTCTGTTTTTAAATGCCATAGCTTATCGTTGCCAAGGACAAAGGTGTCATAATGGCCTTTTTTATCTCTTCCCCTAAGCACTCGCCAGTTCTCAGGGCTTCTATCGTATTCCTCTTTTATTTTGCGCATTATTTTATTGACGTTTTCTACCATGCCTAACAAGCTCCTTAAATTCAATTGCGTTTTCAAACATATAAGTATTGTTGAACATTACGTAAGAGCTAGGAGTGCAAAAAGATAATAGTTTCTCAAGCTCTTCCTTAGAATACCTGTACCTATAGCCTCCGATACCATGCAACCTAAAATAACTAAATTTACCTGATTGCTGACTGCTCTTAAAAGGGTCTACGCAATGTATCAAATTCAGCTCTGTGCAAATCTTTTTGATAACGTTGCCACGCCATTCTTCCCCTCTCGGCTCCCAGATAAAAGTTAAAGATTTTGATTTTATAGAGTTAAAGAACTCGTAAATGTTTTTGATGTTCTTCTGAGCAGGCTTAAAACTGGCTGGGCATTGGAACACAACGATATTCACGTTTAGAGCGCTGCATACTTCCGTCATTTTCTCCCACGCCTCAAAAATCTCTTTACAAGGCTTGAAGAACCCGCATTCTTTAGGCTTGTATTTCGATTTCCTATACGTTGGGCTTGTAGCTGGGTGCGTTATTACCTGCCATGCCTTCACAGTAAATTCAAACTCTCTGGGCGCTTGAGCACGCCATTTTTTTAAAATTTCGATGCTTGGAGGCTCGTAAAATGTTCTCTGCACTTCTACAACATCAAAATTCTTAAAATATTCTTTCATGCCTTTAGGAAAGCCGCAGCAGCCTATTTTCATCGAATTAGAAAAAGCGCTTCCCTAAATAAAACTTTCTCCAGCGCTCTTTTTATATTTTTCTTTATAATAGCTAGGTATGTAGCCGAGCATAGCCATAATAATAGAGACGAAGCAGAAGGCTGGAATTGTAGCAAAAGAGTTTTGAATACCGTAAGCAGCAGGGTAAAATGCAAGTAATAAGCCTAGTAGGAGTATTCGTGTAGCACCGCAAACAGCGCCTATCACTATACCAGCCTTTCTTCCAGCGACTAAACTCATATAGACTATGTATAGGAAGGCTAAAGGGAGAAAAATCATAGAAAGGTATTCGAGGGTTGGTAGTGTGAGTGCAGAGATAACAGCAGCGAAAACCGCAAACCAACAGAGCCATGCACTGCTATAGCCATACAGCTCTTTATATTTATAAGCAAGCTCTTTTGGAGAGCCGAACTCTTCAATCGCCTTTTTTATGTTTTCAGCTGAGAAATTGCCGAATGCCTGCGCTTTCTCTGTTAGATGATTTCTAAGCTCTTCAATTATCTCCTTGCGCTCGCTCCTTTTCACACCGAGCAGATAAAAGCTCACTTTCCCAAGATAGTTCTCAATTTCTTCATTCATCTTTTTCCCTCCAACACGTTTTTACAACTTTTCACCATTCTCTGCCAGTCTCCTTTTATTTTTTCAAGTGCTGTTTCACCTTCTTTTGTGAGTTTATAATATCTCCTAGGAACATTTCCCTCCTCTACTACCCACTCACTCGCTAAATAACCTTTTTGCTCGAGTCTGTGTAAAGCAGGATAGAGAGTACCTTCTTTCAAATCGAAATAGCCATTTGAAAGCTCCCCGAGCTCTTTTATAATTTGAAAACCGTATTTCTTCTCTTTTTTGAGCAGTCCAAGTAGACAGAGCTGCAGAGAGCCTTTCTTAAGTTCTTTAGACCATTCCGAGAGCATTGTTGTAATGAATATGGTATTTTGGTATATTGGAGTTTTTGTTTAGCTTGAAAATTATTTCCTCTTTCTCCTGAGCACAGCTACAAGAGCGCACACTGCAAGGATTGCAACTGCTGTTTCTATCAGATGGGCTTTGATTATTTCTAAAGGTAGGAGATTGAATAGTGACGGTGCTTTTACAGGTATAATATCGTAGAATAGAGCGCTCGCACTGAACTCAGGATCATGATAGAGCTTGTAGCCCTGTGGGTAAATAAAAGCGCCTTTTGCTAAGAACCCGAAGAAGATGCCTTTTAATCCAGGCCTTACATCTCCGGGAAGAATAGGCTTTCCGCCATGTAGCTGGAAGAAGATAGGCGCTTCGTAAGGCTCGCTGGTTTCGTTATCCCAAACAGTAATGTTAGAGACCCATCTAAACATTCCTATCCTGTACCAATTATCTTCAAATCTTATTTTGTCTCTGCCTTTTGGGATTATGCGTGGCCTATCCCTGAAGCCAAAAGCTGTTGTTGCATTTATTTCTTCTTCAACTTCTCCCTCAGCATTTTCTCTCAACATGCATCTACCAAACCCTCGCCCACCAACCCTATCAATAAATTGCTCCCTTATCCAGCTTGCTGCAGCCGGTGATATATGGCAACCTAGTAATAGATGAGTTTCAAGCGCAAGTTTTGAAGTATTATAACTAAAATCCCAGCCTTCTACGTAATGATCATATTTGAAAGTTGCGGTTATTGAGGTACCGTTATAAGATTCGTTACGCAAAAACTCAGAATCAAGAACTCTACCATAACCTACAGTTACATTATACCAAGGTGCTGTGATATTTATCTCCTCAACAGTTGCATTTACATGGAATGTGAACTCAAGCTTCTCAAGTTTGTCGCCTTCATTATATTCATGCTCAGGCCAGACTCTATCGTAGCTTAGATTAGTAGCTCTAAGTGTAAAATTCCAAATAAAGCTCTCGTTATCCATTGTTAGCCGTTCAAGTTCCCAAGTTCTGTTTAGAGTAACAGCTTTTACAGGTTGCGGTCTGCCATATATTGGATGATAGAGCGGGCTATAAAAATCTGCTATTTCTACAGCTTCTGCCTCTGCTCTTGGTGCTCTAAATTCCAGCAGAAATGCTAATCGTTGCGCGAATATCGTGAGTATTGGTATTGGATGTTTGCCTTTAAAGTTGCCCTCTTCATCATAAACTTCTGCAGCACCGAGATATCTTTTAGTTATTGCGAATATCACTATACTGTTATTATTTGTCTCATTTCCATATACAACGCCGAAAAGCGCGTCTTTCATTTTTACAGCTATAAGGTCGCCGCCGCCGAACAGGTCTGTAGTATTGATTACAAGTTGCGGCAAATCCTCTTCATCCTCAAGAACTCTTGGAGCTGCCCCCACAGTACTAACAGCGCTCAAAAACAGCAGAGCGCAGACCGCTATTCCCAATATTTTTCTCATTTTTTTCTTCACCTTTTGCTGCTACTTACATAGCACTACTATGTATATAGTACTACTATTATTTAAATGTTTGCAATAAAATTTAAATATTGCCTCTCTCAAGGGTTCACAGCAGGCTCGCCATAGAGAACGTTTTCTAGGAAGCAAGTCTGAGTGAAAGGTAAGGAGCCTGGGTGCTGGGAGCCAATAAATTCCTCTTTAGCTCTACTGTGTGCCTCACCTATTGTTAAATCATTGCCTAAGAGCTTTTCAAAATAGATTGTAGCGAGATCGAAATCTCCGTAGCCTCGGGCTTTGCCGCCTATGAACGCGCCCCAGCTCTCTTCTGTAGAGCCTATATGAGCTAAAGCGCCTGAATGAATCAAAGCTAGTGAAAAGAACATCTCCATACCAAGCTTTTCATAGCGCCTTTCATCTTCAGAGCCGTTCCATATTACAGGCCAATCTAGCGCTGAGCACAAACAAGAAGCTGAGAATACAACACTTTGCTTTAGCGCTAATTTACGAACATCTTCAGTTCTTATGGTATCAGGCGAGTTTTCTCGTTCGTGCATGTGCACCCACCAATAATACCAGCCGTCTGGAAAACCATGCCCATCGTAAATGATAAAGTTCGCTCTGGTCATTTTAGCAGGGTCTCCAGCAATATGTGAGCTGGAAATGTCTTTAGGCTCCCAGAAGCCTAACGCTGAGGGCGGCGCCCAAAGTAATCTAGTACTTAGCAATCTATTACTGCGAAACACATTTGCTTGCTCTTCTGCAGAGCCTGGCGAGGCAGTACCGCAAACTCTAGATGTGAGTATAGAATTAAAATCTTCGTAGAGCGTATAACTCAATTTTCTGTAGCCAAGACTTCTTGCTATTAGAGCACTGCAATCCAGCAAATTCCAAGCTACAATTCTACCCACAGCAAGCTCTTGAGTATAAAGTGCTTCGTTTTTAAAATCGTAATTATTACCTTCGTAATTACCAGCAGTGCCGTTACAAATATAATCGTCAATTTTGTTTCTTTTCAAATCTAATTTAATATCTAAGTCGCTGTAGTAAGAATCAGTTGCTAAATACTCTTCACCATTATTTCCTTCATTTGCATCTTCGTACCAGATCGGATTTTTTATATAGAGCATCGGCACAGTATCGATTGCGCCGACCAGCGCTAAATACTCTGCCTTCATATTCCTATTTCTAAGGAACTCAACTGCATAATCAATATCATTATCGAGTTTTATTGCTCTCTCGTTTATCGCTTTCTGTATTTCTCTCTCCTCTTCTTCACTCAAAATATCCTCATCTTCACCTCTTTCGCCAGCGCCTGCTTCTCCACAGCCATAGCCGAGCTTAAAGAGTAAATCTTTTTCTACAGTATAATCTCCTGTAATAATAAGCGCTCTTCTAAAAGCGCCGAGCGCAGCAGAGTTAAGTGAGAGATAAGGTACCATCACATCTTTATCAATATCTTTTGGATTTGTTATAATGACATAGTTAGATGCAACACCTTTTTCTTTTAATCTGTCCAAATAGAAACTCCAAATTTCTTCTCTTGAGGTCAGTCTTTTTATTCCTACACTGTAATCTCCCGCACCGACTACGATAGCGCTGCCGACACCTTTTCTTTCTAGAAACCCTTGCACACCAAGACCTTTGAAAATAATAGGTGCATTTAGCCAAGCAGCTAGTGGCGCTACTTGCAGTGCTTCTTCATAATTAGAAACTATCACTACAAGTTCTATTCTCTCCCAGTACTGAGCTGCAATATTTATGCTTACTTCGCTAACATCTCTACCAAATGCAGAAATACTCAAATTTTCAGGTGCGTATTCTTCAGCCAAATGTTCTGGCAGTTTTTCATCCCCCACAGAAAAGAACAAAGGTACATAGTAAGCTCTACCGTCATTAGTTAATGGTGTAAAACAAACAGCGCTTTGAAGCAAATCTTTGTTGTCTATCTCTATCAGTATTGGTCCCAAAAGATCTGCTCTTTTACTCTCGTAAGATAACAGGAAAGGCTTTTGAGCAATGATATACCATGCAAAACAACCTGCCAATACAATTACTATTGCAATGACTATAGCAGCTAGAATTTTCTTCTTCATCATTCATAATTAGGCGCTGGTATATAAAATATTTTTGTTTTTAGAGCTGTGTCGCACAGAATAAATAATATCCTCTAAACCCATCACCGCTTTGGGATGGGATATGTTTAAAGATTGTCGGAATTGGAAAATTGAAAACGAAAAGTATGTAAAGAGAGGCGAACTAATTTTAGATTTTGATTTTCTGAATAGATGGGATCAAGAACTTAGAGTGATAAACAGTAATAGGTGGGGTGGAAGGTACTTCTATCCCAAGAGTTTTATTCTCGCACTCGGAATGATTTATGTTTTATTTT
>JASEFT010000011.1 GCA_030018475.1 Candidatus Thermoplasmatota archaeon | reverse complement strand
GCTTATGATAACCCCTCGTATGTAAGTGACACAGAGAGATGGAACTCTACTTCCGGCAATGTCTCAGGCGAGGTGACGAGCGCTATCACAGTGAGACCGATCTATTACCATCAATGGAGCGTTACTTTTGGAGTAATAAGTGGCAATCCTAACTGCGCTGATACGCCCTCTGTCAAACTTAATTATACAGATACCAGCGTGAGATTCCAGATAACAGTTTCGACTGACACTCAAAGATGGGTAGATTGCAATACAAGCAGTACTGCTTATGCTTATGATAACCCCTCGTATGTAAGTGACACAGAGAGATGGAACTCTACTTCCGACAATGCCTCAGGCGAGGTGACGAGCGCTATCACAGTGAGACCGATCTATTGGCATCAGTGGCAAATCACAGTCTCTACAATAGGCGGCTTCCTCAATGAAACATATCCATCTAGAGTTTACTGGTATGATACGGGCACTCAATACAATTCTAGTATTTATGACGACGCACCTGTAACTAAATGGCAAGACTGCGGCGCTAAGTTCAATGTCTCTACTCCTATTCAGGGTCCTACTAGCCCGCGCAATGTTAAATATGTCTGCGACGATAACGAGAGTTACGCAAGCTCTGCAAACATCAGCTACTCATTCTGCTTCCATGCAGAGTTCCCAGCTGACGTTAAAATCGCAGGCGAGAATCAAGGAGATATGTTTGGCTGGAGTGTTTCAGGTGATGCCGATTACAATAACGATAACTGCGAAGATATTTTTGTGGGCGCGCCATACTGGAATAGCTCTGCAGGAGAAGTAATAAAAGGCAAAGCATATCTATTCTACGGCAATATTTCTGGAGTAGCGCCTTGGAGTATAGGAACCGCATTTACAGCTTCTTCAGCTAATAGCACATGGGTTGGAGAAGCTGCTGACGACGATTACGGTTTTGCGGTACACGCAGCTTACATAGATTTAAATAACGATGGTGGTAGCGAGTTAATTGTAGGAGCTCCTAGAAACGATACCCCAGGGCAGAACGATAATAGAGGCAGAGTGTATATCTACGGGCTTGCTGAAGTGCCTGTTGTAACTGTAAACCTCACCACAAACGATACCGCTACGCCTGCGCTTGGTGAGACCACATTTACTACGCATTCTGCAGGCTGGTATAATAAGAGTGTAAAGCTAGTAGGCAGGAATTTAGTAGTTCATACAGATAAGAATATAACGCTCACCGTTAGCGTAGGTACTGTTGCGGGACCAGTCTATATAAGATTATTTTTCGATTCCCAAGCTTATCCTTCCAGATACGAACACAGTGCAGGAGTTATACCAGTAGCAACTACAAGATGGGTAAAAAGCTACTGGGAAAACGATACTGCAACTAATCTATGGCTTGCAAGCTATAGTAAAAGCAATGCGAGTTTAGATAGTGTGCTAATCAAAGCAAATATTACTGCATGTGCAGACTTCGATGCGAGCACTATAAGTACTGCAAAACTAACTTTAAAAACTGCAGGCGATAATTTAGTATCAAACTATGAGAACGTTACAATGAATCTAGAAGCTTCAGGCACAACCTGGAAATTATATAACTACTCATTCAGTATTTCCAATTTTGAGCTTGGGATATATAAAGTGATAGTTACAGCTGTCGATACGGGAGACGGAGATGATTTTAGATTCGGCGATTGCAATCAGCGCATAGCTTGGTTTAGAGTGGAGGCTTGAAAAAAATGAAATGGAAACTTAACTTAGCAGCTGAAAAAGAAAACACAAAAAAATTTATGAAAACGCTCGTTACAATTCTAGTTATAGTAATTATAATCTCTGTATTCTACGGATTGACTTTCATAAGATTTCCTTTTCAAGCGCGTATAGGCATTGCTCAATACGAGCTTAGCGTGCAGTTCATGGCCTGCGATTACGCCACTACCGGCAGTCTCGTTATTCAAAATGAAAGTTACTCTTACAGACTAAAATTAGGTAGCTGGGCAGCAAACACTACAAAGACATATCCAGCTGCTTTCGCAATTGTTAATCCCCACAATATTTCAATTACTATCAGGAAGCTAGAAGTTAAAGGCGCTCTAAGCCAGTATGTTCGAGTTTATTTACACAAGAACTACACAAGACCTTGCAATTCAAGCTTAGTAACAATTGCAGCAAGTGGCTGTGAGCAAGCCAGCGACTACCAGAAATACTATGAAGGCTACAGCATAGAGTATGACGGAGCAAGCGCTTGGAAATTAAGTGCAGGCTGGGGCTACAACGCTACAAAATGCCTTACTTACGGCAATTCTACAAGCAGAGCGAACGCAAGTTTCTTTGAAAACGTTTGGTTCTATGACGAGAGCTATCATAATCTAGCAGACAACGACACTGCAAATTTCGTGTGGGTAGAGGTCTCTATAGCTGTGCCCTCAGATGCGACTGAGGTTTATACTGAGAGTGAAATTATCGTTATAGTGGATTGTGCAGATGCACCGCCTAAAGGACCTGAGATCGATTTCATGGCTTGCGATAGAATTGGCGGCGGCTATGTGCTTACAGGGTATACAAACAGAAGTGTGAGATTCAATCTTGGAGAATGGTATGCAAACACAAGCAGAAGTTTTCCAGGCGCTTTCGCTATAGTTAACGCACAAAGTGCGGCTATAAGAATAGAGAAGATAGAGGTGATCGGCGACGGCTCCTATTTGCGAATTTATTTACATAAGAACCGAACAAAGCCTTGCAATAGTAGTATAGTAGCACCTGGAATTATCACAGAAACTTCAGATGATATGCAGTTATATTACGACGGCTCTACTTCCATCGCATGGGGCAGTGCAGGCTGGAAGCTAGCAGCAGGGTTAGGCTACAATGAAACCAATAATCTTATCTACACTAACGGAACCTATACAGTGAATGCTACGCGTATAGGAGGATTTCCCGATGCGAATTATTATTTCTGGCTATATAGCGAAAGTGCCCCTTCAAACGCTAGTTTAGCAAATAATGACACAGCCAACTTTGTATGGGTAGAAATAGACGTGGTAGTGCCTCCAGGCGCTTCATCAGTATCGGTTTCAGGCGAGCTTATATTCTATTTCAGGTCTATCTGAAGTAAACTCAGCGACGAAGTTCTTCTTGACTAGCTTTTTCGTTGAGTCTATCCGCTGAGTTTAAGTAAACTCCGCAACTTGAAGGTTCTCGTCAAGCTTTTAGCGTTGAGATACTACGCGGAGTTTAAGTAAATACAGCCTTAAACCAGGGGTATTTTTTGAGTAACAATTTCTTGGTAGATTATGCCCTTGTCAAAATGTGTCGAATTAGGTGGTACATTTTTTGGGGAATTTTTCTATGTTTCACGTCTTAAATTTCCACTGGAAAAAATCTGTCAAATTCTTTATAGAAATTTTAGGGAAAGTTTCTTTTATTTATTTCACAAAGGGAGTAAAGGTCTCACCTTAACTGGCGAAGTCAGGCTTAAAATCCAGCACATAGTCGAAATTAGGGTGGTAAGAGCAAAGATTATATACTAAAAGTAACATAAAATTAATTGTAAAATGAGAAAAATCACTAGTTTAATAGGATGTCTTCTGCTCATTATAAGCCTGAGTAGTATTAGCATAAATGCTGCAGAAAGAACTGAGCCAAGAGCAGAAAGTTTGAGTGTGGTGAACTCAACTCTGCTAATAGAAGGTGAATATACGCACCACGGCTCCGTAGTTGTAAGAGATAACGGCTGCCTAGTAATTGTAGGCACTTTTACTGTGCTGCAAGATTATGCTTATCAGTACAGCATAGAAGTTAGAAATAACGGTACGCTTCGAGTAGTAGAGCATGGCATTCTTAAAAGCAATTACCCACTGCTGATAAAGACTGAAAACACAGCATATATAGAGCTGAACAACGGCTCTGTAGAGCTGAGCGCAGGTAAATTAGAGCTGACGGACAGCATTGTTACAATTATGAACTCTAAACTCAACTGCACACTGCTATCAGGAACTAGCTCTACAATAGATGTTGTCGCATCTACGCTCAGCTCCAGCATTACTGAGCTAAACAAGGTATTATTCAGCGCTACAAATTCAGTACTTACTTCATGCCTAAACGCTACAGACAGCGCTTGTACCCTTTTTAATGTAACACTCCCATCTGCTATAGCTACAGGAACTACTGCAATTTCAATTTATAGAGTGCTGAGCATTTACGTAAGAGATGTAATTGATGTGCCGGTAGGTGGCGCAACTGTGCATATCAAGCATCTGCTGAACGATAGTGTCTATCAAACAGGAGTTACAAGCCACAAAGGAAAATTCGAGACCTATGCGCTAAGCGATATTATCACAGCTACAGGTGAGCAGTTCTTAGGTAATTATAGAATCTTGGCTTTCTACAACGGCCTTACTACAACCACTGCTATTGCATTGCCACACTATCAAGTTTATTCTAAGCTAGAAGATGTAGTAAATATAAAAAGCGCAGTGTTGAGGTTTGAAGTGCCACTAATATCGAGCTTCTATTCTGCAGGACGAGATATTATTATAGCTGAAAACTCAACTAAAATTCTTGAGAATTCTGAGTATGCAAAGGATGGCGAAACTTATACGTATGTTCAAGACGGCAATATATTGGTGAAAAATAATGCTACTCTTATTATTCGCAAGAACACTGTTCTAAACATAATACAGAGCAGTCAAAGAAGATATTTCATTTCTGTTGAGAATCAAGGCAGACTAATTATAGAGGGAAACAGCAGTACTGTCAGCAACGAGCATTTGAATCTATACCTTTTCGATAACTGCACGTTTAACGCTAGCGAGCGAAGTTATTTAAAACTCAACATCATAGGCTCAGATAATGCCAATATAGCTCTAAAGGATACTACCCTTGAAGGCTCAGTGTACGCAAAATGTGCAGTAACAAGATTAGAAAACGTTGTGGCAAACGCCTCGTACCTAATATTCAATACAACAACGCTAGCGCTAGCAGGCTCGCAACTAGCTAGCGAAAAACTTGAAATAGCTACTCAAACTCTCGATATTAGAGACTGCACATTCACTCAGCCCTTGAGATTGAAGTATTCAGGATATTTAACGAACGTCACAGCACCTGAAATCGCAACTGAAGCAACTATTTATAAATGCTGGTGGCTTACTGTAGAGGTAGTAAACGGGCATAATCTTCCTGTAAGCGATGCTGAAGTACGCGTGTATAGCTATAACAATTTAACTGAGCTTTTCTATACCTCTGCAAGAACCGATAAATATGGCATAGCTAAATTCAAACTTTTAGGCAGTGAAATAACAGGCGAGCGCGAGGAATTTGTAGGCAACTATAAAGTAGTAGCTTTTTATACAACTCAAAACCAGAATACCTACACCTCGACAGAAGCCAAGCTTGCAATGACTGATAATAAAAAGGTTACTCTGAAGTTTGCCGAGAAGCTGGTACCACCTTACTATATTAGTGTAACGCTCGAGTTCATATCGCCTGGACAGCCCGGAGCTGAAATAACTATTTCGGGAGAAGTTCTATACAATGATGGCCCTGATAAAGTAGCGAACGCAAATGTTACAATAGAAATTGTAGAGACTGGCTTTGTAGTTAATACCACTACAGACTCTGAAGGTAGATATACATGCAACGTTACCGTACCTTTAGAGACGGGCAAGTATACTGTAAAGGTCAAAGTGAGAGAGACTGTCTTTAATATGAGCGCTGAAATTTCAAAACCGCTTGTCTCAGAGCTGAAAAAACTAGAGTTCAATTACTGGTTTATAATTGGATTCGTTATTTTAGCTGCTCTATCTGCACTTGGAATTAGATTTTTAATAATGCGTGTATCTGCAGGAAAAGTAGTTAGTAGCTCAGAAACGAGCGGTACGCACAGAACTACAGCTTTGAGATGGCTGCTAGAAAACGCAGTCCGCAAAAGAGGCGAAAAATAAAAGTTAAACATGGTAGAAAACAGAAAGTACTATACTAAAAAGCCAAAAAATGATAAAAATCTGAGTGCGCTCCCTATCGGGACAGTCTATGAAGATTACAATGTTACCGAGCTGCCACCTGAGGAGCGTGAAATAAAAGAGCTTGAAAAAGAGCTCTGGCACCGTAGAGAAGAGCTTGAAAAAGTATTAAAAGAGAAGCTCGGAAATATTGGTCGCAGAGAAGCCAGGCTGAGCGAGTTAGAAGAGAAGCTGACTATGAAACAGAGAAATTTTGAAGAGTACGTAGCTAAACGAGAAGAGAAGCTAAAGGCGGAGTATGAAGAGTTAGCTGTAAGGCAGAAAGGTTTTGAAGAAATGAAGAAAACATTTTTAGAAGATTTAAGAAAGGGAGCTAAGAAAGAGGAGGTACAAGAAAAAGCTCGACTGCAAGAATTAGAAAGCGTTACTGAAGAGCAGTCGCGCCAAATTGTTGAGCTAAAAGAGAAACTTAAGCTCAAAGAGGAGGAGTTAGCTGAAAAGCTAGAACTTTTGGATAGTAAAGAGAAGAGGATAGAAAAAGTAGTTAAAGAAAAAGATATTGAACTGCAAGAAAGATCTAAGAAAATAGCCGAAAAGGAGAAGAGCCTGGAGGAGAGAGAAAAATTATTGAGTGAACGTGAAAATATCGCTGTTAAAGAGAAAGAGAAGCTAGAAGAGCAGCTCGACGCTCTGATGAAAAGGGAAGAGGAGCTTAAGAATAGGGAATTGGAGTTAGAAAAAGCGATTGAAAAGGAGCGATTGCTTAAAGAGGCTGCTCAGACTCTAGAACTGCAGCAGAAAAAAATAGCTGAAATAGAGAAGTCAGTTATTGAAAACAGGGAGAGACTTAACAATCAGATTCTTGCAGTAGAGGGGCTGACTGAAAAACTTAAGGGTACGACGAGAGAGCTAGAAGGTCTAGTTGAGAAGAAGCTGATAATAGAGAGAGAGCTTATAGAAAGAGAGCAATTACTAGAAAGTAAAAAGAGTGCGCTAGCGATGAAAGAAAAAGAGCTTGAAGCTAAACTAAAACTTCAGGAGGAGGTAAAAAGATTGCTTAAAATATTAGATGAACTGCTGGGTAAACTTCCTAAAGAGGTAATTGAAAAGTTTGCGCTCACTGAAGATTATGAACTTTACGAAAGAATATTAAAAGAATATGGTGTGTGAAAATAAATGGACATCAAGGGGTTTTTTAGTAGATTGCTGAGTAGCTTGTTCAGAAAGAGAAAGAGAGCGCCAGAGCAGGCAAGCAAGGAAATGCCTGAAAAGCGATTTGAGGTTCCAAGTGCCAATAAGATAATACCAACAAAAGCCCCACTAGTGCATGAGCTTAGAAAAGATGTAGAAGAAAAAGTCATAGAGGCTTATGAAGAAGGGGCTCAACTACAATTAATCAAGCTCGAGCCACAATACGAAGAGCTTGATATTGAAGAAGAAAAAAGATTAATAAAAGAGTTAGAAGAGAAGCTTAGACACTACAGAATGAAGCTTCGCAAAGAGCTTGAGCTCAAAGAGAAAGAGATTGCTATTATGAGAGAGCAGCTTGTAAAAGAAGAAGCGCTTATAAGGGCTAGAGAAGAGCGTGTAGCAAGAGCTGAGCAGGAATTGAAGCTTAAAGTTTCTGAGATAAATGCTAAAATTGAAGAGTTAGAGCGTACCAAATCAGAGCTTGGTGAGCAAATAAAAGTACTCAAAGAGCTTGAGACAAGATGGGATAAATGGCGTGAAGAAAGGGTTGAACTGCTCACAAGGCTTGAAAGGGGGAAAGAAGAAATAGTTATTGACGAAGACGTTAAAAAACTGCTTGCAATTGTTGACGAGCTACTAGGCGAACTACCTCCGGAAGTTGTAGATACTTTCAGAAAATCTAAGAATTATGAGCTATACGAAAAGGTAATGGAAAAATACGGAATAGGGTAAAATGGGACTGAGAGCTAAGCTGAAGAAGGGAGAAAAGCCTAAAACTGAAGAGGTAAAAGAAGAAGTAGTAGCGCCGCCAGCTGAGCTGGCATATACATGTCCACTTTGCGGATCTGACGTAGATGGCGAAACTATCATATGCCAGTTTTGCGGTGCAGTGTTTGAAGAGAATATCTACGAATGTGGATTTTGCGGCGCTCAAATAACAAAAGATTTAAGAATGTGCCCTGCATGCGGTATTGCTACAAGACCTGAAATTTTAGAGCTTGAGCCGGGCTTGACATATCTTATTAAAGAAGAACGCCCCACAATGGGCTTTGATATGTTCGTAAAAAGTGTGCATGCTGGGAGACCTGCCTGCGGCATTTCTACGATATATCATGACAAACTTAGAAAAAAATACAATCTCTCAGAAAACGTACCTGTGTACTGGCTAAGCTCTGCAACCGATGCAGATGCAATTTCGCCTGGAAGAGCTCAATTCGAACTTACCTATACGATAATAGAGTTTATGGGCAGAACAAAAAATGGCATTGTATTTCTACATGGACTTGACCAGATAGTTAAAGGAACGAATATCGATGTTACAGTAGATTTTCTTAAAAACATTACAGATGCAGCCTCTAAAAGAATGGCTACTCTGATAGTAAGCGTAAACCCTAATATATTCAGGCCTGACCAATTGGCTATAATAGAAAATTTATTTGATGAAATTCTAGAAGGTGAATACGAGGAAAGAGTTACACCTGTCGTAGAAGAGTTAAGTGTAACATTGCCGTCAGCTGAAGGAGAGCCTAGTGCAGAGAGAATGGTAGAAATGCCAACGCCCGAGCTCGTCGAGAGAAAAGTATCGAAGACCAAGCGCGTACTATTTCCATTTACTGCAATTGTAGGTCAGGAGACAATGAAAAGAGCTTTGTTGCTCAATGCTATCAATCCTCAGATAGGAGGAGTGCTGATTCAGGGCGAAAGAGGTACAGCTAAATCTATTGCTGTAAGAGGGCTTGCAGAATTGTTGCCTGAAATAGAAGTTGTAAAAGGCTGTAGGTTCAGCTGCGACCCCAATGTACCTGAGGCGCTCTGCTGGGAGTGCAAGGAAAGAATTGAAAAAGGTGAGAAGCTGGAGGTAGAGAGGAGGAAAGTAAAAGTTGTAGACCTGCCTCTCAACGCTACTGAAGACAGAGTTGTAGGAGCACTAGATGTAGAGAAAGTACTGAAAGAGGGTCTTAAAGCTTTTGAAGAAGGCCTTATGGCGGAAGCGAACAGAGGTATTCTCTACATTGACGAAATTAATCTTTTAGATGACTATCTTGTAGATGTACTGCTCGACGCTGCTGCAATGGGTGTTTGTAGTGTAGAACGTGAAGGTATAAGTGTAAGCTATCCTGCTAAATTCATATTAGTTGGGAGTATGAATCCTGAGGAAGGCAAACTTAGACCTCAGCTCCTCGATCGATTAGCATTAAGTATAGAAGTAAAAGGAGTACCTGACACAGAAGCCAGAGTTGAGATTATTAGGAGGCAAAAAGAGTTCACAAAGAGCGCTGAAAAATTTAGAAGCGCATTTGAAAAGTCTCAAAATGAACTGAAAGAGAGAATAAGGAAAGCGCAAGAGCTTCTTCCGCAAGTAAAAACTTCTGAAAAACTGCTTGAAGGGATATCCAGACTTTGCGTGGAGTTTAAAGTCGATGGTCATAGACCTGATATTATGATTCAGAGAGCTGCTGAAACAAACGCTGCTTTTGAAGGTAGAACTGAAGTTACTAAAGAAGATATTATTAAAGCTACAGAAATGGTCTTCCCGCACAGAATGAGAAAAGGACCTTTTGAAGAAGGTAAGTTCAATGTGCAACTTCTTAGAAAAATCGCAGGTAAGATAGTAGGCAAGTAGATGCTGAGCGGGGATGAAAGTATTGGAACGAGAGGGGGCATAGGAAAACTTGCTAGATTAAAGAGAGCGTTAGCGAAGAAGTTGAAGTTGGTAAAGGAGGAGCGGAGAATAATAGAGGATTGGAAAGCTCGTCTGGAAACTGAAATTAGTAGAATAAATGAAAAAATTGATTTTGGAGTTTATAGAGAATTAGAGCGGCTAAGAGCTAAAGATGATGAGCTTAAAGATACATTAAGTAAAGAGTTGAAAAGCCACTTCCTAGAGCTCTCGCATGAATTAAAGAGTTACGTCGAAGAATTAAGAAAAGAAAAAGACTATAAATTACTAGCTATAAGCTCTGGAAACGAAGCGCTAAAAAGCGAGCTAGAACTCTTGAAAGGGCAGATAGCTAAACTTGAAAACAATATTCTGCAAAACTTAAATAGCGCTTTGAACGAAGAGCGTACCGCACTAAAGAATCTTAAAGAATCTGTTAGGGAGTTAGAAGATAGCAAAAGAGCCACAGAACTGAGGTTAGAGCATTTTGGAGCTGAAACTGCGGTACTAAAAAAATCAGTTGAATTGAAATCCAAAGAATTTGAGAAAGAGCTGAAAAACTTAGCTCTAGAGCTTGAAAAAATAGAGTTACGAGAAGGTCAGAAATTATTCTCTAAAGAGCCTGTCTATCCTTTTGTAGCAGTTGTAGGTCAAGAGAAAATGAAAAGAGCGCTCATTCTTAACATCGTAAATCCTTCGATAGGCGGCGTACTACTCTGGGGCTTGAGGGGCAACGGAAAATTTACAGCAATTAGAGGGGTAGCTGAAATTGCTCCTAAAACAGATAGGTGTAAGTTTTTTTATTGTGAGAGCGAAGATTGTCAGAGATGCGATAGAAGATATTCCTATGGTACTCTACCACTCGTCACGTCTTTCGGCAAGTCCAGAGGAACTTACATTATAGATTGGCTCTCAATGGCTTCTGCAATAACAATAGATGCTGCTAAAAGCCTTCAGTTCTCATTTTCACCTCGCTCGCTCCCATCAGTACTGATTAAAATCCCGCTCAGAGTAGAAGTAAAAATGGTCGAAGATTACGAGCTGGGAATAGAAATAATCAAAAGGAGGGAGGAGTTCGCAGAAGACCCTGAAAAGTTCAGAGCTAAGTATGAGAATGAGACTAAAAAATTAAGTGATAAGATATTAAAGGCTAGAGAGCGACTGCCGAATGTTTTCGTTTCTGAAGATATTTATAGAACTGTTGCAGAACTTACTAAAGCAAGTCGTATGAACGATATTGCAATAGTAATTGAGCAGTTAGCTAGAGCGCAAGCCGCTTACGATGGAAGAGACAGCGTTACTGTAGATGACGTTGTGGACTCTTCTGATATTATTCTTTCCAAACAGTAAAATATGCCACCCCCAATTTCTAAAATAAGGAAGCAGCTCTCTCCCAACTACGGCTTTACTTTATTAAACAATGTGTTCGCAGTTCGTATACCACGAACTTCAATATATCAACTTTCACTTCTGGATGTAGCTCAGATATCTAAAATAAAGCCAGCCAAAGAATTTGAAGCTGTTTATATAATTGCAGATAAATCGCATCTTAAATTACCGAAAGGAAAATTCGACTCTTTAGTTGCGAGTAGAGTTTCGATAGAAGAAGTACTTAGAACTGCAAAAGGCTGGGAGCTAGAAGATAGATATGCAGAAGTTATCTTCAAACTGCTCGATACTTGCGTTGAGGAGGGTAAACTTCCAGTAGGACCATTTAGAGCTGGCAGACGAACTGAAGTTATAACGGTTGGTACCGGCAAATATATGCGGTATAGAATACCGCGTGAAAGTGAAAATGTAAGAGATATAGCAATTGTGCCGACAATACATGCTGCTGTGCTGAGGGAAAGGAAGCTCTCTAAGAGAGGACTTGCAGTTAAAAGACAGGATTTTAGAGAGAAGGTAAGGCTTAGCTATGTTTCGTCATCAATTATAACAGTGCTTGATACAAGCAGTTCTATAAGTAGCATGAGGAAACTGGAGCTTGTAAAAGCAGTTGCCCGCTTGATATTAACAAGCGCTTACCAGCACAGAGATCAAGTAGCTTTAATTAAGTGCTCAGGCACTACACCTGAGATTATTTCACCGCTTACTCCAGCTGTAGAGTCCTGCGAGCCTTACATAAAAGATCTGCAGATAAGCGGCGCTACTCCACTTGCTGCAAGTATTTTAGCAGGTTTGGATATTGCGAGAAGCGGTAAGACTGCAAAGAGCGTACCTATCCTGGTACTCATAACAGATGGAACTGCTAACGTACCGATAGAGCCAGGCGGAAATATATACAGAGAGCTCTATAGCGTAGCCCGGCTCGCAAGGAGGAGCGGTGTGAAAATACTGGTTGTTGATATAAGTGAAGAAGGCTCGCTAGTTGCAAAAAGAATTGCGTCTATAAGTAATGGACACTACTATCACTTGAAATGGTAAATTTTTAAAAATCTGTATCAGCAAATATTCTAGCAGATGGGTTTAGCTTCATTCTAATCCAATTAGCAAGCCCGCCTCCGGAATAACCTAAAAATACCACTGGAATAACGAGCAGCAAAAATGCAATAAATACTATTCCAAGTAGGAAGAGAATAGCCCCTGCAAATAGCCATGGATTTAGAGTTGGAAAACGAGTTGAAAATAGTATTGTAATTATTAGCAGTGAAATAGCCTCTGAAACAATGCTTGAAAATATTATGCCGCCGCGCCATCTACAGCCCAGTAGATATGTAAAAAAGCCTGCAAAGAACGCACTCAAAAGAAGCCCTAAAAGAGGGTAGCCGATTATAAAAGCAAAGCCTACAAACAACGGCTGTACAACTGCTGCTGAAAGTAGAGGCTTGTATACTGAGAATTCTATGCTTGCTGATAGAAAGCGTCTGAAATCAGGAATTTTAAATTCAAACCGTTTTTTGTAGGGTTTGAAACGCAATCTTTTCATAAACTCACTGTATTCTTTTCTTAACGTATATTTTGCTATAATTTTGTTACCTAAGATTAATAAAAAAGTAAGGATTAAGCTCCAAACACAACTTGCAACTACATATAGAATTACAATTCCGCCAATCGTACCAGCTAGAGGCTCTATTAAAGAATTAGGTAATATCAGCAGAATAGGCGAAAAAAAAGTATAAAGCTTGCCTTGATACTCGCCTCTTTTCGTACCCTCAGGTACAGAAACAGTAATTGGATACGTCCCGTTCTTCCAACCACCCAAAGCTACAACAGGCTTCTGAATTGTAAGCCAATTCGAAATTTTACCGTGTGAAAGAGTTATGCATTTTGTCGGTATTATCGCTAGATTTGTAAATGTAAAATTCTCAACTTTGGTCTCACCAGCTCTCATATCGCCGAAAGAAACGTCTGCTTCCATACTAGGCTCCTTACCAAGCTCTACACCTACCACAACTGTCTGGCTACTGCAGAATACCCTCACTGATATCAACGCAAATACAAGAAACATTAAAAGTATGTAGCAGTACACTTTCACAGCCCGCACCTGCTCAGGACCTAGAATCAATTCTTCAGTGTCTACTTTTTCAACTCGTCCTCTTCTTGAAACTTTTATGAAAACAATAGAAATCCCTATAACTGTGGGTATTGCAAGCGCAGCTACTACCAAAAACACAGGCTCCTCAGCAAGCGCTTTCTTAACGTTTATAAGCTGGAAAATTGGATTGAGAGCGGCAGGCACCTTTACAGGCTTACCGCCGAAGCAAACTAGCTTGCCAAGCAAATTATTTGCAGTTACAGGCAGCTCCGGAGCGTATGGCGCAGGACCTTGATCTGTATAATTGTTTGCATCGCCTTTCGTTGTTAGACGCCTGAAAGCGCCCTCACCCCTAATCTCTACAACCCTGTGGCATATTATCCTTCCCTCGTATACATAACTTCTATATGCAACTATATCGCCTGCCTCTATATCTTCTATTTTCGCAGGTAACCATATTGAGATAGCGCCTTCACTGAGAGTAGGCTCCATACTACTTCCGTCTATCATTACTACTGGGTAGGGAGTGTTGGAACAGTAAAAAAGAAGATAGCTTGTAATAATGAGCACAGGCACAGCGCCTGATACATAGCTTACAATAGGCCTCAGTCTGAAACGCATTTTTATCACTTTCTTACTCCAATTGTGCACTTTCGTGCAAGAACGACTAGAGCAAGCCCTGCAACAGCTAAAATTATAGCTGAGTAGCTAGTTTTCTCCATCTTTTTAAAAAGAATTACTAGCGTTTCCAATATAAATAGTTAGCGTTGAAAAACTATAACTACTTAAAAACCATATATTCAGTTATGCAACTTACTGGCATACGAAAATACCTCGCTCTTTTAAAAATGTACAACCTTAAATACAAGTTGCCAGTACCTTTTTTAGTTTATGCGCTGAAATTAGCAAGATATGAAAAGCTTGTAAAGCTCGACGATAAAATTGTATTCTCTTCCTTCGTACCACCGTTTCCTAGCAAAGCTTTCGATAGATTCGTTGCAAGTTTTAGTAAAAAAACTCCAACTGCAGTTTACACAAGCTTGACTAATAAATGCAAATATAACTGCTGGCACTGTAGCAATATGTATAGAAGCGGTAAGGAGCTTACCAGCAAGGAAGTAATCAAATTGCTAAAAGATTTTCAAGATTTAGGGGCTTCTGTTTTTGGATTCACTGGCGGAGAGCCTTTACTCAGAAACGACCTCCCAGAAATTATAAGAGCAGTTGATGAAAGAGGCATCACTCTCCTTTTCACATCCGGAGATGGCTTTACTAACAAAAAAGCGGAAGAATTAAAAAAAGCAGGATTATTTTCGGTTGTGATTAGTCTGGACCATTTTAAGGGCGAGGTACATAACGCTCTCAGAGAGCAGAAAGACGCATTTAAAACAGCTCTTGATGCTATACAAACATCAAAAAAATATGGATTCTATACTACAATCTCAACTGTAGTCACCAAGCAGCTCCTTGACACAATCTTTGAATTTCTAGAGTTTGCACAAAAGCTAGGAGTAGATGAGGTAAGGGTACTAGAGCCAATACCATGCGGCAAGTTATTGACTGAAGAGACTACACTAGATGATAAAGATAGAGCTAAGTTAATAGAAGTGCATAAAATTGCAAATAAATCTAGTAAATATCCTAGAGTCTCAGCATTTTCTTACATAGAAAGCGAACAAGCTATTGGCTGTACCGCGGGTATAGACCATCTTTATATCGACGCTGAAGGTAATGTTTGTCCTTGCGATTTCACACCGCTTTCATTTGGAAATGTAAAAGAAGAAGAGCTTAAAAAGATATTGGAAAGACTTCATAATTATTTCACTAACCCAAGAGAGAAATGTTTTATGATAGAAAACTACAAAGAAATTGCTAAATGCTTTGAGGGTAAACTACCACTTCCTATAGAAAAATCTATAGAAATATGTAAGAGCTGCAAGCCCTCTGCTACACCTACTTTTTATAAAAAGTTAGGGTTAAGCGCTTTTCTCATATAATACCATTTACCAAAAGCTCTTGTTGCGCAGTCTTTTACTTTTGCGAAGCCTAAAGCTCTGTAAAACTCAACTGCTGTATTTTCAGCTCTAACTAAAAGTCCTAAATACTTTACGTTTTTTTCTTTTAGTGTTTTTTCCACCTGCACCACAAGTTCTCTACCTATCCCTCTATTCCTAGCGGTTCCATCTACAGCAATAGCCTCTATAAAATATTCGTTGTCTAATTTTTTAGGCATTTTTTTCCTAAACATTGTCAGCCTTAAATAAGACCTTAAAGAAGCAAATATACCAAAATTTTTAAAATAGAACCAAATTAACGATGGAGAAAAACTCAGCTTGCGCCTAGATATTACAATCGCGCCTAAGATTTTAGCCTGCTCCTTAGCTACATAAATATTGTATCCTGCTTTTTCAATGAAAGGTAAGACAAGGCTTTCATCCACTGCCTTGCTAGTAATCATTTTTAAATCTTCTGAAAAAACACTTGAGATTATTTTCGATACTGCAATGTAGTCACTTACGCTTGCTTCCCTAACTATCATTTCAACCTCTTTCCAACACGCGCTAGCTTGTAAGAAATTAGCTCTTTTATACCACCGGGGCAAAACGATAAAAATATAGCATAGAGCATTCTAAGCGAGATTCTAGGATAGTAGCACATGCAGCGCTTCTCCCAACCTGTACTGAACTTTTGTTTGAAAAAATATTCTGACTTAGCAGAATAGAAAAAATCAAAATGCTCATATAAAAATTTCATTAATTTATTAACAAAAGTATTGCTATTATCGCTTGCTATGTCTTGAATGTTTGAAAAAGGCGATAGCCCAAGATAAACCCTTTCTATGCCCTCGCTCATTAATTTCTCAAAAGACTCTGCAATAAGATATTCCATAGTACCGCTAGGCGCGCTCATCATCCTCCTATTCAAATCTAAATAGTAACTTTTAGTTGCATAGATAGGATTGTAAACTGCGAAAGCTATTGCCTGGCCATTTTTACGCGCTATAAAATATCTTTTCTCAGGATCGAAAGAAAGTCTCCCTACCATAAAACTAAGCTCAGGCATTTTTTTGGTGCGAAGCCAATCTTTAGTCACAGCATCAAGCTCGATTTTAATTTTATCATCAATGCTAAAACACTCCTCTACACAGATACCTACACGTTTAGCATGATTTATCCCCCTCCTTATAGATTGCATTTTACTGCCGAGAGTAGTAAATTTATCAAGAGCCACAAAAGGCTCTGTGCCAATGTATAAAATTTTAAAGCCACAATCTTTAAAAATTTTAACTCCCTCTTCTGCACAGCTGAAAAAACAGACATGCAATTTGTTTTTTCTGCAGAACAACTTGAATTCGTGTATGAGTTTAGCTACATGCAAAGCATTGCATACAGGCTCGAACGCTACAGCTACATTTGCATACTCTACATAGCCGAGATAGCCTTCAATGGAACTAGCACTGAAATATTTTATACCTTCGTTTAAAGTAAGATAAGCCGAGGAAGAGCGCGAGTAGTTCTTTAGCCATTGTAACAGTTTGTCCTTACCCACCGTTTGCAGCGTTATCATTACTTATAGCATATTCTGCACTTTTCCAGCTGCGCGAAACTCCTGTGATATTTGCAAAACTTTGATTTTTTTCTGAGTTCACTACAAAGCGAACAAACTAAAAACACAATATCAGACTTTTTTAGTTCTCCTTCAATAACATCTTTTGCAATTCTTGATGCTTTCGCTCTTACCTCAGGAAATAATTTCAAAATACTTTTGTCAGTAGCTCTTGCTGAAGAGAAATATTGGCTTACAGACGCTTGAGTAATACCTAATCTTCGCGCTATTTCAGTCTGCTTTAGCTTGTGCTCTGAGCCAAGAGCATTTACAATACATGCTCTAATGATAGGTATTATTTTGCTAACTATTATTTCACAAGGTGGCTTCATATAACAGAAAATATTTTATAGGCTTAAAAATATAACGGTGTTATAAAAAAGAGAGATATGCCGAACAATATTCTTGACCTTATTGGCAATACCCCTTTAGTGCAAGTAAAAAATTTAAATCCAAACCCTAATTTAGAAATATATTTAAAACTTGAAAAATTCAATCCTGGCGGAAGCGTTAAAGATAGAATTGCAAAATATATGATTGAGCATGCTGAGAAAGAAGGCTTGCTTAGAAAAGATAAAATTGTAATTGAGCCTACTTCAGGCAATACAGGTATTGGCTTGGCATTGGTATGCAGAGTAAAAGGTTACAATTTAACGCTTGTAATGCCAGAAACAGCGAGTACTGAAAGAAGACAACTTTTGATAAGCTTAGGAGCTAAAATAATTCTATCGGAAGGCGAAAAAGGTATGAACGGAGCTGAGGATTTGGCAAAAGAAATTGTAAAAAAAGAAAAAGATAAATATTTCATGCCTAACCAGTTTGCAAATAAATACAATGTGCTAGCGCACTATGAGACTACAGGCGTAGAGATTTTGCGCGATACTAATCACAGAATAACTCATTTCGTTGCAGGTATTGGTACTAGCGGTACTCTGATGGGCGTGAGTAAAAGATTAAAAGAATACAATAAAGAGATAAAAGTAATAGCAGTGCAGCCTCACCCTAAAACTCCGATAGCAGGATTGAAAAATTTAGAAGTGCAATATGTACCTGCAATTTGGGATAGAGCTAGAGTAGACGAGCTTTATGAAGTGACTTTAGAAGAAGCTGAAGAAAATGCAAGGTTGTTAGCGCTAGCTGAAGGTCTTTTCGTGGGTCCAAGCTCAGGAGCTATTTTCAGTGTTGCAAGAAAGGAAGCGCAAAAAATTGAAAAAGGCGTAATTGTAGCAATGGCTCCTGATGGCGGTGAAAGATACCTTTCTACTGAACTCTGCTCGCCAGCTAAATGCTTGGAATGCGCTCAGAAGTATGGAGTGCTGTGCTCATATTCAGATGGCAAACCTGTGATAAGCGCAAGTACATTTGAAAAGCCATCACCTTAAAAAAATGAAAAGAATATATTTAGATCATGCCGCTACAACGCCAATAGCTCAAGAAGTACTCAAAGAAATGCTGCCCTATTTTACAGAATTTTACGGCAACGCATCAAGCTTGCATTCTTTTGGCAGAGAAGCTCATAATGCAATAGAGAAAGCAAGAGCTCAAATTGCTAATTTAATAAAAGCGAAAGAAGAAGAAATTATATTTACCAGCAGTGGTACTGAAAGCGATAATTTAGCGATTAAAGGTATTGCTTATAGGCATAAAGAGCTAATTACTGATTTTGAAGGTCCTCATATAATTACAAGCGCTATTGAGCATCCTGCAGTATTGGAAACTTGTAAATATTTAGAGCAACAGGGATTTAGAGTGAAATATCTGCCTGTTGATAAATATGGATTTGTAAATGTGGAAGAGTTAGAAAATTCTATTTCCAAAGGTACTTTTCTAATTACAATAATGCATGCAAATAACGAAATAGGTACTATTGAGCCAATCGAAGAAATAGGTAAAATTGCAAAAGAAAGAGATGTAATTTTACATACAGATGCGGTTCAGAGCTTTGGTAAAGTACCTATAGACGTGGGAAAAATGAATGCTGATTTACTCTCTGTCTCAGCACATAAAATTTACGGTCCTAAAGGCGTTGGCGCATTGTATATAAAGAGAGGAGTGCAAGTTGAGCCTTTTATACATGGCGGAGGACATGAGAGGGGTTTGCGCTCAAGTACTGAGAACATTGCTGGTATTGTAGGCTTAGGCAAAGCAGCAGAGCTAGCACAGCAAAGAATTGAAAGCGATGCGGCATATATGACAAAACTAAGGGATAAACTAATAAAAAATATTACTGAAAATGTTGAAGAATCATATCTTAATGGGCATCCAACAAAAAGATTGCCTAACAATGCCCATTTCAGATTTACAGGAATAGAAGGTGAAAGTCTTGTGCTAAGCCTTGATGAAAAAGGCATTGCTAGCTCTACAGGCTCTGCATGCTCTTCTAAAAAATTAGAGCCTTCTCATGTATTACTTGCAATAGGCTTAAATGAGGTAGAAGCGCATGGCTCTTTAAGGTTAACGCTTGGCAGGGAGAACACAGAAGAAGAAATAGATTATGTTCTGGGTGTTTTGCCTGAGGTTGTAGAGAGATTGAGAAAAATTTCGCCGCTCTGGGGCAAGAAGTTAGAGTTGGAGGAATGGAAGAAGAAACTTGAAAAGGAGGAGAGGAAGAGTAAAGAGATAGAATTAAGATAAAAAATGTACTCAGAAAAGCTCATGGAGCATTTTAGGAATCCGCACAATATGGGTGAACTTGAGAATCCTGACGGTGTTGGTACGGTGGGAAACCCGATATGCGGAGATTTGATGTCCATCTATATAAAAGTCAAAGACAACAAAATTGAAGATATAAAATTCAAAACTTTTGGGTGCGCTGCAGCTATAGCCACAAGCTCTATGATAACAGAGCTTGCAAAAGGAAAAACCTTAGAAGAAGCTTTAAAAATAACTAAAGAAGAAATTGCAGATGCTTTAGAAGGACTTCCTCCTATTAAAATGCACTGCTCTAATTTAGCTGCTGAAGGTCTTAAGGTAGCAATTAAAGATTATCTAGCTAAAAAAGGAAAATACTAAGAAATGGTAACTTTGTTTACATACTTTTTAGTAGTCCTTTTGCACTATACCATAGAGTCGCTACCTTCACTCTCTATAGGATTATTTATTGCAGGTTTTGTCTACGCATTTGTACCTGCCCACATTGCAGAAAGGAAAAGCCAGATACTACAGAAATGAAGAGCGAGAGACTAAGAGTTGCGCTTAGGATGGATTTGTAGACCTTCTAAAAGAGCTTGCTCCTTGGATTATATTGGGTTTGATTTTAGCAACTTTTGTTGCAGTCATTATTCCTAAAGATGTCATCATAAAGTATCTTAGCGGCTCTTTTGCATGCAGTTTCGGTAATCCTAGGCTTTTGCTTCCAACTCCTAACATATTTATTTACATAAGATAATTCTCTTTCCAGAACTTGAGTGACGACAAAAAAATGGATAAAGATAAAAAGAACTTTAAAGCGCTAGCCTTACTTTCAGGAGGTTTAGACAGTGCACTAGCAGCCAAACTTATTCTAGAACAAGGTATTGATATTATAGGAATAAAATTCACTTCCCCTTTCTGTTTGTGCGATCAAGGAGGTAAATGCAGAGCTTTTGAAATTACAAAAAACTTGAATATTCCTTTTAAAATAATTTTTAAAGGCGAAGATTATTTAGAAATTGTAAGAAATCCAAAATATGGCTACGGAACTGCTCTTAATCCATGCATAGATTGCAGAATATACATGTTGAGAAAGTCAAAAGAGCTTATGAAAGAGCTACAGGCTGATTTTATAATTACAGGCGAAGTTTTAGGGCAAAGGCCTATGTCGCAATACAGGAAAGCTTTAGAACTAATTGAGAAAGAATCAGGGTTAGATGGAAAAATACTTCGCCCTCTTTCTGCAAAACTACTACCTGAAACAGAAGTAGAAATGAGAGGGTTGGTGAATAGAGATAAATTGCTCAGTATCAAGGGCAGGTCTAGAAAGAAACAGTTTGAACTCGTTAAAAAATTAGGTATTACTGGTTACAGCACACCAGCAGGTGGTTGCTTACTTACTCAAAAAGAGTTTGCTGCTAAACTTAAAGATTTGTTTGAGCGTAGCGCAAAAGTTACATGGCATGATATAGAGCTACTGAAGATAGGAAGACATTTTAGAGCTGAGAATTCTAAAATTATTGTAGGCAGAAACGCGCACGAGAACAAACTTTTATTGAATCTAATGTATGAAAATGATTACTGGTTTGAAGTTCCTAACTACGGCAGTCCTATAGTATTATTGCAAGGCGCTAAAAACGATAGCGCTATAGCGCTTGCAGCTTCTATAACCGCTAGATATTCTGATTGCAAAGAAGATTTAGTGTCAGTTAAATATAATACCGGTAAAGAAGAGATTGAGATTGAAATCAAGCCGATAGACGAAGCTCAACTACAAAAATTAAGAATAAAAAAATCAGATTATTCATTTTGACAATGCCATAGTTGCAAAGACAGGTAAAATATTGAAATAAACAAATCAATCCTCCCTTCCTATTTCTATCATTTTCTCTAAAGGCTTTCTTGCCTTCTCAATAGTTTCTTTTAAAAGCTCTATCCTAGGCTCTAAATTCTCTAAGCTTCTCAATACCTTCTCTAAAGTTATCATCTTCATCTCTCTGCATATTGCATTTTTTACAGGATAGAAAATTTTATGGGGATTCTCTTTTTTTAATCTATAGCAAAGCTCTTTTTCAGTGCCTATAATAAATTCTTTTTTATCTGATTTTGCCACATGCTTTACCATACCTTCTGTAGAGAGTACAAAATCTGCAATATCTCTAACCTCAGCAACACACTCAGGATGTGCCAATACCTCAGCTTTAGGATGCTCCTTTTTAATCATTTCAATAATAGGTTTCTTAATTAAATCTTGATGCACCCAGCAATAGCCTTCCCAAGGAATTATATTTTTGTCAGGTACTTGTTTGCTAACCCACTCGGCAAGATGTTTGTCAGGCAGAAATATTATTTCTTTAGCTTGCAAGCTTTTCACTACTTTAACCGCATTTGCAGAAGTACAGCAAAAATCTGAAAGTGCTTTGGTCTCTGCAGTTGTATTCACATAACTCACTACTTGTGCTTCTGGATGCTCTGCTTTTAGTTTCTTTAATTTTTCTATATTTACCATTGCAGCCATAGGGCATTTTGCTTTAGGCTCAGGATGAACTACTATTTTATCAGGATTTAATATTTTAGCGCTCTCAGCCATGAAATCAACTCCGCAAAATACTATTACTTTTGCTTTTGTTTTGCTAGCAGCCTGCGCTAACCCTAAAGAATCGCCAATAAAATCACCTAGCTCCTGAATCTCAGGTATTTGATAATTATGTACTAGGAGAATAGCATCTTTCTGTTTTTTTAATTCTTTTATTCTTTCTGCGATTTCCATTTATTTTCGGTATTATTTAAAAGAGCTTAAAATTTTCTTGTGTTTATTGCAAAGTTTTCCACTCTTTAATTGCGCCTCTATAACTTCGTTTTGCCAGTGCGCATTAAACAAACGACAGCTTTTTTGTTTGCAGAAAGGCTCGAAAATTAAATTATAAAATATAGCCTGCAGGGCATAGCCTTTCATAACCTCAGTTAACCTTTCATCGTCATAATCAATAAACTTGCCAGCAAATTTTTGTTTTATTATTTCTATAGGTACGTTCATTCCAATTGCTGCGTATTTCTGCTTCAATAAATAAAATTCTTTTGGCTTTGCAGGCGCTTCTACTATACCAGTAGTTGAGATTATAGAAGGTACGCCGCAAGTTATCACTCTTGCATGATATCTTTTATCAATTTCATCAAAGGTACCGAATAAACGATTTGTGAATACAATATGACAGTATTTTAGAGCTTTCTCTTCTTCAGTAATTAAATCTCTAAACAGTTTAGAGAGCTTGTAGCCATCGTATAAAACGCTTGCTTTCGCCTTCTTATTTTCAAGCAGATTTTTTTCATACTGAATTTCGCCGTAAAAGGGCTCTACTTCATAATTTGGATTTGTTAAATCTTTAACTCTCGCTCTTGCAAGCTCTTTTGCAAATCTCTCAAGCTCTTTATCGCGTAAGAAATACGAAATAAAATCTTTTCGTATAGAAATATCAATTTTCTGTAGCTTTCCTTTGAGATAATCTTTTAACTCTTTTAAATCTAAATTTTTAGAGCTTGGCTCATCATATAAAAAAATTTTGATGAGCTTGTATTTATCTAAAGATTGTGGATGATGCATAAAAGGAAAAAGTACGTCAAAGAAGATAGCCTCCTGTGCACGAGCCTGCAAATGCCAATATCCTTTGGCTGGGCATTTGCCGAGAAGTGGGAAAAGGCTCGTCATTAGTGCTTACCAACCGAATTTAGATAAGTATCGTTAAGCTTTCTTTTTAAGTAGCCCATAAGTTATCTCAGCGCCTTTCCTACCCGATAATAGCATAGCGCCGAAAGTAGGTCCCATTCTAGGCAAGCCATAGGTAGTGGAGACAGCCATACCTACAACAACCAAGCCTGGACAAGCTTCACCAGTATGCTCTAAAACAAGATCCTCTGATTTCTCAACCCACATAGCGCCCATGCCAAGTGTTTTAATTAATTTCCTTTCTTCTAATTTTTTCACAACCACAGCTTCATGACCACTTGCATCAATTACTACTTTGGATTCAAGACCGATGGGATCAACGTATGTGAGTTCTCTTGGGAGTGCAGAGACAGGAGTCCAATTAACTACAGCGCCTGCAACCCTATTTTTCTCCCTAAGCACAACGTCATCAAATCTAGTCATATTGAGAATTTTCGCACCTGATTCGCAAGTCGCAGCTATCAGTTTAGAGCATGCGTGCGGACCGTTAGCTACATAAAGATTTTCTGCAAATTTCTTGTAAGGAATATTAAATTCATCTAGAACTTTATGTCCAGGAGCTCTTACGGTAAGGGTATTCATCAAATAGCCTCCTATCCAGAACCCGCCGCCAAGATAATTATTTCGCTCCACTATGAGTACTTTTATGTTTTTCTTAGCAAGCTCATAGCCAGCCATCAATCCGCTTGGGCCACCGCCTATAATAATAACATCTGTTTTAGCGTATTCTTCCAAGCCTTTAGTAAATTCACTTACTATAGCTCTTGTTACTACACTCTCGTGCATAGGCTTAAATATCTCCGCTTTAGTTAAATCTAAATATATACTGGCAATATATAGTATTTGCGGTAATGATTGAAAAAGAGCGCTACAGCAGACAAATAATATTAAAGGAAATAGGCGAAGAAGGTCAAAAGAAACTTCTAGACAGTTCTGTAGCTGTCATTGGATGCGGCGCTTTAGGCAATGTAATAGCAAATAATCTTGCAAGAGCAGGTGTAGGAAGAATAAAAATTGTGGATAGAGATTTTGTAGAATTAAACAATCTTCAGCGCCAGAGCTTATTTGAAGAAAGTGATATTGGCAAATGCAAAGCTTTAGTTACAGAAGAAAAGTTAAGAGGGATCAATTCTGAAATTAGTATTGAAGGTATAGCTGACGATGTTAATCCCTTAAGTATTGAGGGAATAATAAAAGATATGAATTTAGTTCTGGATGCAACTGACAATCTAGAAACTAGATTTTTAATTAACGACGTATGCATAAAAAATAAAATTCCTTGGGTTTATGGCGGGGCAGTTAGTACTTACGGAATGAGTCTTAGTGTTATTCCAAACCTAACGCCTTGTTTGAGATGCGTTTTTCCAGAAATGCCAGAACCTGCAAGTTTGCCTACTTGTGAGCTTGTAGGTGTTTTAAATACAATACCTACAATTATTGGCTCTATTGAAGCTACTGAAGCTCTTAAAATACTCATTGGCGATTACGAAGCTATAAACAAAAATCTTTTAATCTATGACGCTTGGCGTAACGATTTTAAGACTGTAAAAATTCAAAAAAATGAAAAATGCAAGTGCTGTGTAGAGCATGAATTTGAATTTCTAACTGCAAAAGCTCGTGATATAATAAGCAAGCTACGCGGTGTTAATGCAGTCCAGATAATACCAGTAAAGCAGAGTAAAATTTCGCTAGAAGAGCTGGCTTCAAAATTGGAGAAGTTAGGAGAGGTTAAAATTGATAAAAGCAAAATCTTTTTGGAATTCAAAATAAATTCTTATGTGCTTAAAATTTTCTGGAATGCTAGAACTGTAGTCTATGGCACTGGGGATGAAAAAATCGCAAAATCGCTGTGTGCTAAGTATGTAGGTACATGAAAAATAAATACAAAATATCAATCGCAGTATCGATCATTATTATAATAATTCTACTTGCCTTTAGCGTTTATTTAATAATTGGTAAGCGCGGGGTGAAAGCACCAGATTTTACACTTACCGACGTTAATGGGAATACTTTCTCTCTAAGCGATTTCAGAGGCAAAGTTGTTATTCTAGATTTCATGGCTACTTGGTGCGGACATTGTAGAGAATTGATGAGCACTTTGAAGAGTATTCATGAAACTTATCCTGAAGTCGTAATAATTTCTATAGATATTGCTACAACAGAAACAAATCAACAACTTAAAGAGTTTAAAGCAGAGCACGAGGCAGATTGGATTTTCGCTATTGATACTGCTAGCGAACAAGTTAGTTTAAAATACGATGCTATTACTACAGGTATACCGAAAACTGTTATTATTAATCCAGACGGTGAGATCGCTTTTGCTCATACAGGCTTGGTTTCATACTCAGAACTTTCGCAGGAAATAGAGGAAGCAAAGTTAGGTCTGGCAGAAACAATATTTTTTAATTTTGGGTTGCCTTTGACTGCTTTTATTGCAGGCGTTCTCTCTTTTTTCTCGCCATGCTCTTTCCCACTTTTGCCTGGCTACATAGCGTACTATGTTGGACGCGAAGAGCAAATAACTACTCTTCATGCAAATGCTGTTAAAAGAGGTTTTATAAAAGGGGTACAACCTGCTCTAGGTATTCTTGTTTTCTATTCTTTTATAGGAATACTTTTGGTTTTTGTAGGCAGTGCAATAAGACCGCATATTCCTCTATTCGAGCTAGGTGCTGGAATATTAATAATAATTTTAGGGATAGTTCTTTTGTTTCATATACCATTTCTTGCAAAAACTTGTTCTAAATTTGCAGGTAAGGTTTCGAGCTTGGCAGGAAGAGGTAAAAAGTTTGGCTTGTTCTTCTACGGTGTTGTTTACGGCGCTGCTGCTACAGGTTGCACAGCACCCGTTTTTATAGCAATTATTGTTTTAGGAATTGCTAGAAGTTATTTATTCGGTACTTTTATATTCTTACTTTATGCTGCAGGAGTGGCAATATTAATGATTCTCGTAACTATACTTGTAGCTTTAGCTAAAGACGCAATTTTACAAAAGTTAAAGCTTGCTTCTAAGCATATAAATAAGATTTGCGGCATGATATTAATTGTCGTTGGCATCTATCTGGTTTATTATTATTTTAGTGTTTGGTGGTAGTATAAACATATCTTCCGCCCCACCTGTTACTATTCATTTTTCTAATTTCTTGATCCCGTGTAGTTTGCGTAGCTATGGTATAGAGCAAAAATTCTTACTTTTTCAATAAAGTGATTTTGTCATTTATTGCTATTCCCAGAACGTCGTTTGCCCTACCTTTATTATAAGAGACCTCTAGCAAATCAGAGCTCGATATTGTTGCTAAAATTTCGTGCTCTTTTGAATAGCCGTAGCTTCTTAGGAATTTAGGAGTAAGCGTTTTGTTGTTTATTCTTAACTGTATTCTATCACCATACTTGAATATTTTAGTAATTTTCTCGCTTGGAATATTTGTAATTAGATTACCAAACCTATCTATAAATATAATTTTACCTTCGATTTTTTCCCTCGTCTCTTTAGGTTCGCCAAAATCTAGCTTTTTGTAATCTTTTATCTGAATGCCTATTTCTGAAGGCTTTATACCTAAAGATAAATACGCAGCTACTGGCGCAAATATATCGCGTCCGTGAAAAATATTCGATATTTTTTTCAAACAATATTTTTTGTTTGTAATCCAACAAACTTTTTTCAACCCTAGCTTATTAGCGCAAGGAATGAGCAAGCCGTTATCAGGCCCTACTAAAATACTGTTCTTACAAACTACTATCAAGCCCCTTCTTTCTGTACCCACGCCAGGATCTACTATTGCAATATGAATTGCTTTTGGAAATCTTGGTATAGCTGTATAAAGTACAAAAGCTCCTTCAAGTATATTTTGCGGTGTAATGCTATGTGAAATATCTACAATTCTAACTTTGGGATTTATAGATAAAATTACACCTTTCATTTGAGCTGCATATTCCCAGCCTATATCTGTTGTAAGAGTAATCATTAAAAAATATATTGATCTTTGGCTTATTTAGGATTATCTTGCTTTTAATACGAAAAGTTCAATAAAAGCCTTGTCAATATAAAATAAGAAATGGATAAACTAAGATTTTTAAAAGAGCTTATCAAAGCTAGAAAAAATCTATTAGTTGCTTTTTCAGGAGGTGTAGATAGCACTTTAGTTGCAAAAGTAGCTTACGATGCGCTCGGTACCAATGCGCTCGCAGTTACTGCAGATTCTTGCACACTTTCTAGAAAAGAGTTAGAGTTAGCAAAGAAAACAGCAAAGGAAATAGGTATAAGCCATAAAATAATAAAATTTTCAGAGCTTGAGAACAAAGAATTTGCAAGAAATCCTGTTAATAGATGCTATTACTGTAGGAAAGAATTGGCATTACAGCTCAAAAAGATAGCAAAACAAGAGGAAATAGAAAACATTGCAGACGGCGTAAATAGCTCAGACCTAAAGGAGCACAGACCTGGCATTAAAGCTGCAAATGAACAAAACATATGGCATCCTTTAGTAGAAGCAAAGATAGGGAAAGAGGATGTTAGAGCGCTTGCAAAAAGATTAAAGCTTTCTGTTTCTACAAAGCCAAGCAATGCATGCCTTGCTTCAAGAATACCTTACAACGAAGGAATAACTGAGCAGAAACTCAAAAGAATAGAGAAGGCAGAAGAATATTTGAAAAAATTTGGATTTGCGCAAGTTAGAGTAAGAGCTCATGAAAATATTGCAAGAATAGAAGTTGAAAGTAAAGATATTGATAAAATTATCAATCCAAAAGTAATGGCGAAGATAATTAAAAAGCTAAAGCAGCTCGGCTTTGTTTATATCACTTTGGATTTGGAAGGCTACAGAGCAGGCAGCATGGACGAAGTACTAAAAAAGAACTATTGAACGAAATAGCTTCTGTCCTTGAGTATTACTCGCCTTAAAAATCTCAAATCTTCTAAGTAACCAAGCCAATAAACTACCAGCCCTGAGCCGAACATCTTTCTATACGGCAAAAACTGCTTTCTAGCGCTTTTCTTAAATTCTATAGGATCGCAGAAACTAGCTTTGCATTCTACCCAGTTGATTTTTAGCCGGTCAATTTTAAGAGGAGATTTCAAAAGGAAGTCGGGCGTCTTCCTATAGCGCTTCTTCAATTGCTCTTGCCGCTCAAAGTCTAACCCTTTTCTGATTAGCCATTTTTTAACGTAAATTTCTACTTCCTCGCCACGCCTTCTCTGAGCTTCAAGCGAAGCCGGGGAATATACAGGATCTTTATCGCACGCTTCTCGCAGCTCTTCTCTCACTCGCTCTTCCTTTATAAGCTCTAAGTTTGTTAGGTACTTCCAGAAACGGCGCTTAGAAATGCCATACTGTTGGAGAATAAGCGAAGCTGTAAGTACTGGCGGAAATTTTA